>CAIXUF010001364.1 GCA_903922535.1 Candidatus Hydrogenedentota bacterium | reverse complement strand
GATCACTTCATCACCAGGCCCAATACCCAGAGCGGTGAGGCCGACATGCAGGGCGGCGGTCCCGGTGGCGACGCTCACGGCGTATTGGCTGCCCTGCCACTCCGCAAAGCGCTTTTCGAACGCCATGCCTTTCTTGCCGGTCCAGTAATTGACCTTGCCGGAGCGCAGGGTTTCCTCGACGGAACGGATGGCGTTCTCGTCGAAGCAGGGCCAGTGGGGGAGCCGGTCTTTGACGGCTGGCGCGCCGCCGTGGAGGGCGAGGGAGGGAGTGCTCATGATGTGGGGGTGTGCAGATTTGAGACTTGGGCTGTTCAGCCGTGGCGAAGGTCCGCCAGCTTCACGGGACGACCGAGTTGCAGCGATCGGTCCGCCGCGAAAATGACTTCATGGGTGAGTACGGCTTCCTTCAATCCGGTCAGCGGCATGTCCACGCCTTGCTCGAGGGACGCGAAAAAGGCGTCGAACTGCATCTGGTAGGGGTGATCGGAGACGTCGCCCGAATCCACGGGTTTGAAGGGAAGTTCCTTCCACTGGTGTCGATCGCCGCCGTGGAGCTGGTTCGAGTGAAAGCGATTGTCGAGCAAGCTGCCTTCGCTGCCGACGAGGTGCGTGTGGAAGTAGTACGGCTGCCAGCAGTCGATGACCGAGGCGCACTTGCCGAGCGTGCCGTCGCGGTACTTCAGCAGCGTGGTGGTGGCGGTCGGATACTCGTACGCCGCGAAGGTCGGGTGGGCGGACTGGGCGCCGTAACTGAAGACCTCGTCCACGCCTCCCCCCAGGCAGAGCAGCAACGCGTCCATCGCGTGGCAACCGGCGGCCAGGAGGCTGCTGCCGCAGGCTGACTTCGGCGTGATCCACTCGTATTCCCGATACCACGGGCCGATCCCGTGGTAGTAGTCAATTTCGGCATAGTGCACCCTCCCCAGACTGCCGGCGTCGAGCAGGGATTTGATCGCGCGGAACTGGGCGGAAAACCGCAGCTCGAAGCAGACGCAAAACCCCACGCCCGCCGCCCGGACGGCCTGCTCGACTTCGCGCAGCTCCGCCAGCGACAACGCGAGCGGCTTCTCGACGATGAGGTGCTTGCCCGCCCGCGCCGCGGCGATGGCTTGTTCCTTGTGCTGATGGTGGTAGCCGCAAATCGAGACGACGTGGATATCGGGGTCGGCCAGCAGGGACTGGACATCCGTCCCGGTCTGGAGGGCGCAGCCGTGCCGGGCGGAGAGTTCCCGCGCATCCAGCGTGCGTGACGAGCAGATGCGCGTCACCTGACCGAGCGCGCCGGCGTTGATGGCGGGGAGGTGCGCCGTGGCGGCCCACCCATAACCCACGATTCCGACGTTGAATTTCTTCATGGTCGCAGCGTTTCCCATAGAGTTAACCAGGGTCGCGCGCTTTTAGCCAGCCTGGATTTCCCCGGTAAACAATTCGCCTAAGCGGGCTCGCGGCCCCACCATACCGGCGCCGTTCGCCCGCACGGCGGTGCGCCAGCCCCGTGCTCCCGCGCCACCACCCCGTGGCCGAGGACTCTCCCTCCCCATGAAGCCAGGACGTGAAAAGTTCGGAAAGCGATCATGATTAAGATCATGATCAAGATCACGAAACGCAGTCTCCTTGCGGGGTTCAAGGGTTAAAAGCACAAAATTCGGTTTGGGGAAATTCTCTCCCTGAGCGGGAG
>CAIXUF010001363.1 GCA_903922535.1 Candidatus Hydrogenedentota bacterium | reverse complement strand
TCGGGGTCAAGGATGCGGAGCTCAAGGGGAATGATCGCGTCGATTGCATTGTCGGCGTTGTCCGTGACTGCGGCCTGCACCGAGAAATCTTCCGAGCATTTCTCCTCTTGCGGGGCTTGAATGGCGATCTTCTCGATGGGGTTGTCCGTGACCAGCCACAGACGCCCGCCCCCGGGTTCCAAATCGACGGGGATGCGCAGGGTGTTTGCGCCCTTCTCCGCGTGGACTTCTCTGTGCTCCACCAGGTCATAAACGTGGCCACCTTGTCTTCGAATGGTGAAATCCGCTTTTGCGGGAAGTCCCTGTTCCATGACCAGTTGATGATGGCCGACGTAGTTCCCGAATTCGCGCTGGTCGTTGATTGCGAATACATAGTCGGAGCTGCCGTAACGGCGGCTATAGGGGAGCACGTCCGCGACGGATGAGGTTGTATAGGGTTGGTAGCGGTTGCCCAGATCGTTCAACAGAGTGCCAGCGCGTTCGAGCAGCGCGCTCTTGTCAATGTCCGCCTTCTTGATGCGCTCATAGGGCTTAAGCAGGATGTCCGGGACGACCGCGGGGCATAGACGGTCATCGCCGACAATGACTCCGCCTGAATGCTTGAAGGCGTTGATCTTTTCCACCACCGGCTGGGGCAGCACATCACAATCGGTGAGGACGAGGACTTTATACCCTTCGAGCCCGAATTTCATGAGGGTTTCTTCATAGACAATCTCGGGTTGAAGATGGGCGTACATGAGGATGTGATAGGCGTCGCCCGCCCAGGAGCCGCCCCACCCATAGGTGCCGCGTCCGGCAAACATGTCTGATGTGAAACTCTCGAGAAAGGCGACCTCAGCGGGAGCGGCAGAGACCTGAAGCAGTGTGGGGCCCAAGGGTTCCACCACGGTTGCGATCAAGTCTTTCAGGGCGTTTCGTGTTTCGGGGTGGGTGTAGCGATAGGAGGACGGGTTGTCGGTGGGCACGAGGGACTGCCAGCCGTGATACATGATGCCCTTGATTGGACGGGCGATCTTGGTCCAGAAGGCTTCGCGAAGATGCATGGGCGCGATGGTGATGTAGTCGGCTCCCGGATCGTAGTCTTCCCAGGGTGACCGGGTGCTGGACGTGGTTGGGGATGCTTCCGGCGGGGCGGTCTGGGACCGGTACCAGATGATTTGCGTCATCTTCATGACGCCCTGGCCTTCGGGACCGCCTTTTGCCATGGCGAAGAGTTCATCTGTGGCCAGGCCGATGCGTATGGGGTCAGGATAACTGTAGGTCCAATGGGAAAGAAAATCGACGTTCCCGCCGCTGCCCCACAAGGCGGGCACGCGAACCGCGGGATCGAAGAAGGACCAAAGATTCTTTCTTTCCGTGGATTTCAGCCCCTGATCCACGGCGGAATGGAGGCTGTTCCATCCGTCCCCCTCCCTCCAGAACCAGCGATAGAATTGGAGCAGATCGTAATCGTCGGGCAGGACGCGGTTTTCCGGGAATCCCGGGATCTTCGTGTATGAAATGCCGTTCTTGGTTCCGAGAAGTTCTGGGAAGGATTTGCCTGTTGCCGCCTGATAGTTGGCCCGATCGTGTTCATGAAAACAAAGCTGGGTCCCGTCGCGGACCTCGGTGTGAATTAATGCGGCGTTGAACGCGGGGAATGCTCCATAGGTCTGCGCAATGGAGGCGCCAACGTTTTGGGCGAAGGCCTTGACTTCGGGAAAAGTGCAGCAGACATTCGGCCGCTCGTAGGGTTTGTCCGATGGACCGACGCGCAGGAATTGCTTCTGGCCTTCGAGCCATGCGCCCGGACTGGTGCTTATCACAATGCCGAGATCGTGGGCATAGGCTTCGTCCAGCATCCTGTAACTGCCTGCAAGCACCTTGTCGTCCACTGTGGGGACCGGCGCACCGGCCTTCCAGATCTTGTCATAATCGCATTGCAGGCCGAGACAATGGGTGAAGCCGATTTCCTTGAGGGCGCGCATGTTGTCCAGCACACTCTCAACGCCGCCTATGCCCCACATTACCACGGGCATCCTGAACGGGGGTTTGCGGGGGACCAGTTCAACCTTGAAGGATTCAGTGTTGCTGTAGGGGTGATCGCCGTCCTGGAACTGGAATGCAACGGCGAGTTGGTAGCTGTCGGGCCGCAAATGGGTGTCGAAGGAATATTCAAGAATCTGTGACGCGCCCGGCGCAATTGCCTCCATGGGGTAGGTCTTGCCGGACGAACCGGGAACGCCGATGGTTGCCTCCATGCCGGCGATTGGATCACGGCGGTTGTTGGTCAGCCGGAATTTCAGCAGGGGAGCGGGTTCCATGCGTTCATACACGGTCCGGACATGTTCCTGGGTTACAGTGATGGGACGAAACTCACGCACGCCGGTGGTAATGCGGATCTCGTCCATCATTCCGGGAAAGCCGTGGTAATAACTGCCGATGCGGTCGCCCAGGGACAGGAAATGGGCTCCCGGGCAGATGCTTCCCCGTGCCGGTTTGGTTGCGCCACCCAGAGAACGTCCGTCCTGATAGAAAGAGAGTTTCCCCGCGCCGTCATAGGTCATCGCGATGTGGGACCATTTTCCTTTCTGCAATGCCAACGACTCCGAGGAATACCATGTGTCGGAATCGGCGCCGAAACCGAGCGTTGCCTTCATGCGCTGTCTGCCCTGCTTGTCGGGAGGCTCCAATATCCACTGGTAGTCGGTGTTGGCGACATATCGCTTGTCCACTAGAAAGGATTCGCCGTAGTCGGTGGGGGGGGAGCCGGGGCAAATCCACATTTCTATGGTAAAGGCGCCCGCGGGTGAAAGGGTTGGCGCGTTGGCGACCACCACTTGATGGGGCTTGTCCTCCACCGGCCACCCGGGGAACGATTGAATGCACCTGCCGAAGCGGCCTTCCGCGCATCGTGAGATTCCGGTTGCCGTGCCGTCGTGGCCCTTGCCGGACGCGTCCGTGACCTTGTCGCCCTCCTCATCACAATTCCAGAAGGCGATGACATGTTTACCGGACGCGTCCTCACCGGTGTAAGGGCTTTGCCAGGGCTCGGCAGATTCGGCGGGGGCAGGACGGCAGCATGCGAAGCAAAGAACAAAGGTCAGAATGAAAACACTGAAACGCATAAGACGGCCTTTCGTGGGCGGCCGAAGCTGGGATTCAGCGCCCCGCGACGTTGCGAATCAATTGCGCGTAGAACTGCACGGCCTCAAGATAGCGCTTGACGGCCACGCGCTCGTTTACGCCGTGTATCATGGACAAGTCGTCCCCGTTGAACCAGAACGGCGCGAAGCGGTACTGATTTTGCGCCATATCCGTGTACTGTTTGGAATCGGTGGCGCCGATGTCGAGCGCGGGCGCGACGGCGACCTCGGGCCAGACCTGCCGAACACTCGCGGCAAGGGCCTGGAAGGCGGGCGCGGAGGGATCGGAGAGGGGCGACGCCTCATGAGCGTTGGGAAGGACGGTCAGGCTGACACGGTCATCGGCGACGACGCCGCGGATGCGTGCGACCAGCGAGTCCAGGCTGTCCCCGGGCAGGAGCCGGCAATTGACGACCGCCTTGGCCGAGGAGGGCAGGATGTTGTCCTTTTGCCCGCCGTTGAACATGGTGGCGGTGACGGTGGTGCGGAGCCCGGCGTTGGTGGAGGGCATCTTTGCGAGTTCATGGGTGATGAGCCCGCTGAACAGCCAGCGGTTGGCGAAGAGGACGCGGTAGGGCAGCGCCATTTCCGGGACCGCGGCGTCGAACATGGCCCGCATCGCGCCCTCGTAGCGGGCGGACGCGGGGTTGCGGTTGATGCGCGTCAGCGCGGCGGCGAGGATCTCGATGGAAGTCTGGGGCGGCGGCTGGGAGGAATGGCCGCCTTTTTGCACCGTAGAGAGTTCAAGACTTGCATAGCCCTTTTCCGCGATGGCAACAAGGGCCAGCGGACCGTTCAAGCCGGGCACAATCCCGTTTGTGATGACCAGGCCCTCGTCGAAGGTGGCTTCGAGGCGCACGCCCCGCTCCTTGAGCAGGGCGGCGATGCGGGCCGCTCCCGCGGTGCCGCCGACCTCCTCGTCGTGGCCAAAGGCGAGGTAGACGGTTCGCTTGGGCGTTTGGCCGGAGGCTGCGAGGGCTTCGACCGATTCAAGCACCGCCATGAGACTGCCTTTGTCGTCCACGGCGCCGCGCCCCCACACGAATCCCGCGTCCACCGCGCCGCTGAACGGCGGATGGCTCCATAAGGTGGCGTCCTCATCGGCGGGGACCACATCCATGTGGGCGACAAAGAGCACGCCGGGAAGGGAGGCATCCGTGCCGGGCCAGGTGTAGAGCAGGCTCTGTCCGTTCACCACTTCACGCTTCAAATGGGTATGCACCGCCGGGAAACTCTCTGTGATGCGCTGGTGCAGACTGAGAAAGGCCGCAGTGTCAACGAGGCTGCTGTCAGCGTAGGAGACGGTTTTGCACTGGAGCGCCTTTGAGAGGCGGGCCACCGCCGCATCGCCATCCAGCGCAACCGGCTGACCGGGTTCGGGCGGCAACTGGTTGGAACGAAGCGCCACGCTTCGGACTAGGAGGACCGCGGCCAGCAGGACCACGATGAGCAGGACGGCAAGAAAGAGTTTGAACATTGGCTGAACTCCGCATTTGACCCGGGGCTATGCTAGCATAGGACCGTGACGGGTTGCAGTCATCGCGAGGACAAGTTATGAAAGCCTTCTTTGTGGCGTGCAATTGCCTGCTGGAATTGTGTTTCCATTCGCAGGCAAAGTATGCGGATCCGTACAACCAGGTGGTTCTGGATGTGCAGTTCAACGGACCTGAGGGGACAGCCATGCGTGTGCCCGCCTTCTGGGCCGGTGACAATGTGTGGAAGGTCCGTTTCGCGGGGCCGCGCGTGGGGGAGTACTCTTTTCGGACGGAGTGTTCGAATGTCTCAGACGGGGGGCTTCACGGGCAGACCGGGACGGTCATGGTGCAGCCGTATGAGGGAAGCAATCCGCTGCTGGCGCATGGACGGCTGCGTGTTGCAGCGGATCACCGGCATTTTGAACAGGCCGACGGCACGCCGTTTTTCTGGATCGGGGATACGTGGTGGATGGGTCTGACTTCGCGGCTGGACTGGCCGCGCGGGTTTCAGTTGCTGGCAGCGGATCGCGCCGCAAAGGGCTTCAACGTGGTGCAGATCATCGCCGGACCCTATCCGGACATGGACGCGTTTGACCCGCGGGGTGCCAGCGACGCGGGTTTCCCGCTTACGGAGGGGTTTGAGCGGGTCAATCCGGCCTATTTTGATCTTGCGGATCTCAAGATGGAACACCTGGCGCATGAGGGCATTATGCCGTGCATTGTGGGGATGTGGGGGTATTACATGCCGCAAATGCATGTCGAGAAAGCCAAACGGTACTGGCGGTATCTTGTTGCGCGCTATGGCGCGCTCCCCGTGGTGTGGTGCATCTGCGGGGAAGGGGCGATGCCCTACTATCTGAGCAAGACGCCCAAGGAGGACGCCGCGGAGCAGCGCAAGGGCTGGACGGAGGTGATGGCGTACGTTCGCGAAATCGACGGGCACCACAACCTGATCGGTATTCACCCGACCCAGTATGGCCGCGAACAGGTGGAAGATCCGGCGCTGATGGATTTCGAGATGCTCCAGACGGGCCACGGCGATATTGACAGCGTTGGAGGCACGGCGGAGACGGTCGTCACGGCCGTCGGCCGCACGCCGGTCATGCCGATTGTGAACGCCGAGGTGAACTACGAGGGCATCATGGGGCGATGCTGGCAGAACGTGGTGCGCATGTGTTTTTACGACAGCGTGCTGAACGGGTCGGCGGGGCACACCTACGGGGCGAACGGCATTTGGCAGATGAGCACGGTTGAACATCCCTACGGTCCCTCGCCGCACGGCCGGTGCTGGGGGAACACGCCCTGGGAGGAAGCCTACAAGCTTCCCGGCTCACGCCAGGTTGGCCTTGGCGGACAGTTCATACGCCGCTTCCCGTGGTGGGCGTTGGAGCGGCATCCGGAATGGGCGGAGCCGTCGTGGGACAAGGAGAACGTCCACACCTGCACCACCGCCGGGATTCTGCGGAAACTGAGGATCGTCTACGTGCCGCTGCTGTGGGATCCGCCGATGATTAAGGCACTTGAACCGGATGTGAAATATGAGGCGGCCTATTTTGACCCTTGCACCGGCGCGGACATCGCGTTGGGTGCTGTGACGCCGGATTCGGACGGCGATTGGCGGGCGCCGCTGCCGCCGGAGGTGCATGACTGGCTATTGGTGCTGCGGGCGGTATGACAGTTCTGTGCCGGGACCACGTGAAGGCTTCATCGATGCACGCGCGGGGAATGGACAAAGCGAGCAGAGAGCAGGAACAGTATTACGAACTATCGTATTACACGCTCGCGCATTCCGCCCCAGCCTTTATTCACCAGCACATTGTGGATGCATATTCGGCGCAGACCGCCGACGGGAACACAAAATCCATTACGCTGGCGTTTGCCCTGGTCGGCCTGTATCTGCACCTCATAAAGGATTGCTCAGGAAAACAGGTGCAGCAGGCGCATATGCAGTTGGCAAAACGGAAGAGACAATGGCCCGCGTTTGGTCTGCCCAAGTGTCGGGGTGAGATCAGAGTTTCCGATGTTGTGGCTGTTCCGGCAGGCGAAGAGAGAGATGCAATGATTTGCAGGTGGTGCGCGTCCGTTTGGGAAACCTACAGTGAGAGCCACGAAGACGTTGCCAGTATTGTTCGGACCGGGTTGAAGTGAATCTGGTGAAGGGCTGTGCCGAAGGGCAAGGCCGTCATACGTGTTATGGCAAGGCAGTTGTGGGCGTTTTCCGACCATTCTTGGGAGATGATGAACGATGAAATTCTTGAACGTCGCGCTCCGGAGCGGCTGGGCGATTCTTTTGACTGTGATGTGGGGTGCCGCCTGCCATGGGCAGAACTCCGATGCGGCCCGGGAAAAGGACTTTGAGTACGCCTCAGGCTTCTATAAGATGCAGTTGACCGACACCGCTCCGTTTGTGCGGTATCTATCCGTGGATGGGTTGGGGAACGGCAAGCTTGAGCATAATCCCATTCAGTGGAAGCCTACCATAGACGCGGGATCGTACATTGTGTCGAAAATCTCTGATTCGGAAGTGGACATTTGGAAGCAAACAGGGAGTATCGACGGCGCTGCCGATTGGGTGTTTCGCTTTGAGGAGCGGCAGTTCACGGTCTTCTCAGTCGGTCGGAAGGCCACGCAGGGAGAAGGCATAGAATTGCGGTTCGCGAAACAGGAAGACCATGCCACGTTGCTGGGGGTGATGGCGGACAGAAACAAGACAAGACTGCCTGCGGTGCTGCACCTGCCCGACATGGGGTCGTTCCAGGTGGTGGCAGACAAGCCGGATGTGGTGGTCGATTACACCGCGAGCCGCAAGGAGGGCGAGCAGTACATTTCTGTGGTGCTGCCGGCGGCGACGGAGCAGCAGGGCACGATCCGCTACACCTTTACCGCCACGGCCATCTATCCGAAGTTCGACGGCGTGAAGCTGGACAAGTATGCCGGTTTTCGGCGTGATTACCTCAACCTGTTTCAGGTGAACCCCGCAGTTCGGGTTATCGCCAACAATTCGTGCAGTGACGCCTGCGCCTTTACGCTGTTCCTGTCGTCCATGCTGGCGTTGAAGACGCCGCCGCTGGTGGATTCGCTGACGGCGCTGGATCTGATCAAGATGTCGATCGAGCGGTATCTCAAGGGGATGAAGGCGTACGGG
>CAIXUF010001362.1 GCA_903922535.1 Candidatus Hydrogenedentota bacterium | reverse complement strand
GATCTGGCCCTGGCCGGCATTGCTCACCGTCAAGGGCAAGTCGGTTAAGGTGTCCTTGAAGTCAAACGCGGTCTGCGACACCGCCAGCTTGGGTGCCGTGATCGTATACTTGAGATAATAGGGTCCGTCAACGCCTGCATAATTCAAGGTGCCATAGTTGTATTTGACGTACAGTGCGCCGCTGTACACACCCGGATTCTGTGTCAGGTCGGGCGTCGCGGTAAAGACGCCCGGCGTCTCGGTGGCCGCAGTTCGGTCACCGTCAATGGGGGCCACCTTGAACTGGCCCAGAATCGTGTCCGGCAGGAAGTTTCCGGAGAAGCTCGGCACCCAGTACAGCCTCACATCCGTCGGCGTGTGGGCACCGCCCGTGTTGTAATACTTGAAACTGAAGGCCGACTTGCCGGCGGGCAGGTCCAGCACGGTCGTTCCCTTGACGAATCCGTCCGCGGGCACGGATGCGAACAGGGCGGGACGCGGGAACGAGGTGGCCCAGAAGGGCTGATCATTGACCGTGATGGTGTCGGGGCAGGTGAAGTACTTGCCATCGCGGTCCGCACCGATGACCGGGTCGGTCACGGCGAGACGCACCTTGAAGGGACTGATCGCGCCGGTCACCTGCACTTCGACCAGTCCGCCGTAGTCGCCGTAGCGGAAGACGCGCCCCGTCGGCGCGACGAAATGGATCAGGCCGCCGGAGTCGCTGCGGTCCCAGTCGGGGACCAGGCCACCCGCCTCCTCCGGTGTGGTGACCACCTGGGAGGTGACGGGATCGGGGCTTTCCACCGTCAATTGCAGCGTCAAATGGTCGAGGTTGCGCGGCGCGTAGTCCATGTACACAAACACGGAGGTCACGGCACCGGGAACGATGCCCGCGGTGCGCATGCCAATCTGGCCCAAGCGCACGTCGTTGGCGTACAGCGACATGGGCTCCTGGCCAAAACTGATGGTCCCGCTGATCGGGGGGTTCGTGTCCAGCACCTCAATCTGGGCATCGAGATTCATGCTGCCCGACTCGTTGAGCGAGGGGTACGAAAGGGACACATGGGAGCGCAGATCGCGCGGCAGCGACTGGGCGGAGGTGCTGCCCGGTGGAAGGGTCGTGCACCACTTGAGCAGTTCGGACACTTGGGGCACCTCGACCCCATCCGTATTTGTCTTGGTCTGCGGCGAATAGAAATGGCCGCCGGACCCCGTGGACATCGTGATAAGCGTGTTTGCCAGCACGGCCTGTCCCCAGCCGATGGGGAAGAAGCGGACATGGGTGCTTCCCATGTAGTCCACAACCTGCGTCAGGTCGCCCGGCGGGGTGGTCCTGCGGCCGTCGGTCACCGCAATCAGAATCGATTCGGCGACGGTGTCGAACGGAACGTAGTGCTCGACACTGTCCATGCCGGCAAGGGTGGCCGCGCCCGCAAGCACGGCGGGCAGCAGCGCCGTGGCGCCGTTGTCCCCGACATTCATGTGGTTCAGGCGGTATTTCAGCACGTCCTTGTCATGCACAAGGGCGTCGCCGTCAAAGGGATGGGCAGCGTCAGTGCCGTAAATGATG
The DNA here is from genome assembly GCA_903922535.1 of Candidatus Hydrogenedentota bacterium. Next base: position 5,826 of record CAIXUF010001362.1, on the reverse strand, counting down.
CGGAGGTCGCTTTCAAAACTCGGGCGGCGCTCGTTGAAGACCGCCAGCCCAACGCGGTAGTGCGGCGGGAATTCGTCGAGCATGGGGGCGATGCACTGCACATACAGCGCATTCAGCGGATCCTCGCCGGGATTGGCAAGCACCAGTTGCGGCGGCTTGTCGTCCAGCAGCGCCTGGGCGGCGGCGCGCATGCTGCCGGAGAAGTCGAGCATGACGAGCGCGTCAAAGGAGAGACTCTCATTCTTCTTGATAAACACACCGGTCTCGCTGAGATCGATCGGCTTGGAGTCTTCGAGAAAACTGGCCAGCACATTGGGCACGTTGTAGAAGGTGCGCGTGTCCTTGAAATTGTCCTCAAGGGACGGGAATATGTGGTAGGCCTGATCGCGCAGGAGCACATTCATGCGCACCAGCGATGGCACCCGCAGTTCGTTGGCGGCGCCTTCGATGGTCAGCTTTGCCATGTCCACCGAAACCTGCACCTCGACCGGCGACACCGGAAGGGCGTCCTCGGGAACGTCCACGGCCTTGATGATCAGCTTGGCGACGCCGCCCTGCCCCGAAATGCGCGACCGGTCGACGGCCACACTGATTTCCTTGAAGTCTATGGGCGTGGGGTCCGCCACGCCGACACTGCTGCCCGTAGACGGCTCAACCGAGAGCCAGCCGGGCTGGGACGACGTAATCTTGAAATTGAGGGTCTGTCCCGCGTCGCCGTAGTTGGCCACCTTCAGGAGCGCTGTGTTCGCAAACTGTCCAAAGGCAATGTTGTCGGGCTTTACGCCTATGGTTATCGTGTAGGGCACCCGAATCTGAATCTCCATCACCAACAGCGGCCGTGACGGATCATTGGAGACGATGGGCAACTTGAAGACGGCACCCCCGTGGTTAAGCGAGCTGCGGTCAACCGTTATTGTCACCACCTGCGTCTTGCCCGGGTCCACGGCTCCCTGCTGCGGGGTAATGGAGGTGATCCATCCGGGCAGAATGACGCCCTGCTGGATGCTCCAGTTGAGCACGCCTTGCCCCTTGTTCGTCACAAGGAAAGTCTGCGTGTTTTCGGCGATGGCGAGGAGCACAAAGGGTACGCCGGTATTGTCAGAGCCCTCACCGACCAGGCCGAACTCGGGCAGTTGCGGCGCGCTGGCATGCACCTTCACGGGTACCGGCGTGGTGGAATCGCCTGAGGTGGCAATATTGAAGGTGAAGTCAAAGACGAGCAGATCCGGCGGTGCCTTGCTGCGGTTCACTTTCACGGTGATGGTGTCGGTTTTGTCGCCGCTGACGGTTCCCGAGGCCACGCCAGCCCCGTTCACCGGGGACAAAGACAGCCAATCGGGGAATCCCAATCCTGCGGTGTCTATGCTCCAGTTGATGGAACCCACACCGTCATTCCAAATCCCGACGGTGGTCTCGGTGCGGGTGACGCCGAAATCCATGTCCTGCGGTGCGACCTTGAGAACGGCCGGCTTGGGACGGGTCATGCCCACGCCCACCTGATCCTGTCCGCCGCCATAGGCAAAGGTGATTTGAGAAGCGTATTGCCCGGGGTCCACCGTGCCGGGAGTGGCGGTGACGTTGATGGTCTGGGTTGACGTGAGCGTGCCGGAGGCCGCGCTCATGGAAATCCAGGGGGCATTGGCGGGAATCGTCGCCGTCCATTGGATGGGTGCGGTGCCCAGATTGTTGAGGGTGAGCGGCAGGGTCGCCGGATCGCTGATGGTTCCAAAGGCAAGCGATGCGGGGGCGACCGTGAAACCGGGCACCGAAAGCGCAACCGGCACAACCTGGCTGTAGGCCAGGGCGGTGGCCTCCACCTTGATGCTTCCCGTGTAACTGCCGGGCGCCAGTCCGGCGGCATTGGCCGTGGCGACGGCCTGCAGCGGGCCGGGCACGGGCAGCGTGGGGGCGGCGTTGTCCACCGTCAGCCAGTTTCCGCCCGTGTCCGTGATTGCGGTGATCGCCAGCACCACGGGCAGCGCGCCGTTGTTTTCGACCGTGAGCGACTGCGATTTCACGCCCTGGGTCCGTCCGAAGTCAACGGTGCCGGGCTGCACGCTGAAGGGGGGCACGTTCATGCCGGCGGCGACACTCGCATTGCCGCCGTTGGAAACAATGCTGATGGCCGCGGTGTAGGGCTGAGCCTGGGCGGCCACGCCGGTGCGGCTGACATTGACGGTGACCACCGTTTGTTTGCCAAAACTCTCAAGCACGCCCGTGCGCGGCTGGACGTTGAGCCAGGTGGCGGTAGCCGGAAAGGCCAGGGTCCATTCCAACTGGGCGTTGCCGCCGTTGGTGATGGAGAACTGCTCCGTGGTGTCTGTGAGCCCAAAATCAACGCTTGTGCGCGAAACCTGCAACAGCGGCTGGCCTGACTGGGTTGCGGAAACGACGACCGTCTGGTTCCCCGCGTTGGAGGTGACCGTGATCTCGCCGCGCACCACGCCCTGCACGGGCAGGGCCGAGCGGTTCAGCGTGACCTGGATGAAGGCGACCTCCGTGGTGATGGAACCCTCGACAACACCGTCCGCCTTGGCCCCCGCCGCCGTAGCGATGTCAATCCAGGGCAGGTCCTCGCTCACCGTGTAGTTCAGCGTTCCCGCGCCCGCATTTTCGATGCGGAAATTGGCGGAGGTCGCGGTTCCCCCGAGCGCGATGGTCAACGGCGTCACCGACAACTGCGGCGTGAACGGGCAGCCCGCCAGCAGCGCCAACGCCAGCCCCATGCCGGCCCAGGCCGCGCAACGTCTTGTGAACGACATACCTTAATGTCCTCTCCGCGACGCGGGCCGTTTGAGCCGCCGCGCGCATCGGTTTGCGATCAGCGGATGGTCGCCGTGATCGGTGTGCGTTCCGTGCCAAAAAGGTCCGTGGTGATCAGCAGGCTTGCCTCGTAGTCGCCGGAGGGCAGGCCCGCCGAATCCAGCTTGAGGCCCATGCTTGTCTGCTCACCCGGTGCCAGTTGTGTCTGCGCCCCGGCCAAATCAGGGGTGATCAGACCGTCAAGACTTCCCGCCGAGGACGGTATGGCCTCTGGTTTGGCAGTCCACGTAAACGTGTCCAGCCGGTTGTTGCGCACCGTCACGGTGGCCGAGCCATCTGACAGATTTATGGAGGCGGGAACGGTGAGCAGTCCGGGCTGGGTCTTGTCGTCGGGATAAGGGTCCTGGAAGTCCGTAATGTTGTCCCCGTCGTGATCCCAGGCTCCGGAGACTTCCGGATCAATCCCCGGGCTCTGCAAATCGACAACGGTTCGGGCGGCGGGCGCGGTGTCGGATTTCGCCGATATGAGCAGGGGCCGATCAAAACAGGTCGGCCCGGAGGGATAGAGGAAGAACACGGTCCGCGATGGACCCTGCGGCGTCGCGGGCGCGAGGTAGATCTCGTTGTCCGCGCGCATGTCGAGGGAGATGACGGTGTCGACGCCCGCCGCCTGACAGGCCGCCGCATAGCCGTAGAGGTTGGTGAACCGAATGCGGAGCAGATTGCCTGACGCGCTGTATCCCAGCGTGTTCTCCTGATCGGTGAGCATGGTGAAAATATTGTCTTTCTCCTGCACGAGCCGCCAGGAGGAGGCAAAGGGATCCGAAGAGACCAGCAGCCCGTCCGGAGCCAGTTCAACCGCCATCTTCACGGTGGCAAAGGCGGCCGCGACGGATGCGGGGACATCGGGCCCCATGGCCGGAAGGAAGCGCACCCGGAACCGGTTGACCCCGCGGGGCACGTAGTCGGCGCGCAGGTAAACCTCGGCGCGCACCGCCTCGCCAAGGGTCGGCGCGGTGATGTCGGCGACAATCCCGCTGGTGGCCATGGACAACTGGCCCGCCCTCACGTCTCCCGGGAAGAAGACGCCGTCGTTTTCGTAAAACCCCGTGATGACCTTTCCATTGGGCTGGGTGTAGTTGACCCGAATGGAATAGTGGCCGCCTTTCTGCAGCGGGGTGACATAGGAGAGCACGATCTGGTTCCGCAGGTCGGACCAGATGATGCCGGGATCGTCGTACAGGGTGGCGGCGAGATCGGTGATGACGGCATTGGCGCTGTCCAGCGTCATGCGGACCGCCGCCGAACCCTCGCCACTGTCCGAATGCACCAGCAGGATTCCGCCCGCCTCGTGCAGCGGCGGAGCGCCGGCTGCGGTGGGATCGACCGTCACGGTGACGCGGGTACGGCCGCCGGACGCGGTGGAACCGGCATTGGGGGCGATCGAGGCAATCCATGGCAGGGTGCCGTCGCGCACGATGGTCCAGTTCAGCGTTGCCTGTCCGCCGTTGACCACGTCAAACGCGAGGCTTGCCGCCGCGGGATTGGCGGCGGCCTGCTCAAGCACAAGGCCGTTTTCATTGCCCAGCAGTTTCACCAGATTGGTCGCGTTCCCTGCACTGTAGAAGTGCCCGCCCGTCTTGTCGGACTGCGCCAGCAGGGTGGCGCTGTCCACGGGTGATTTGGGCGCGTAGCCCACCGGGTACAGCCGCACCCGGCCGTTCTTGGCCAGTGTGCCGACCTCATCGGCCGTCTTCGTGGACGAGTTGTCGCGCCCGTCGGTGACAAACACGACGGCACGAAGATCGGCGTCGTCAAAGGGCAGCACCTCGGGCGGGTCTTCCGCGCCCAGGCGGTCGACGGCTTCGGCCACAGCGTCCCACACCGCGGAAGTGCCGTGAAGATCGGACGGCACCGTGAAGCCGACAAGTGCCTCCTTAAGCGCGGCGCGGTCGGTGGAGAAGGGGTAGATCAGGCGGTTGGTCTGCTGCCGGTCATTGTAGTACATCAGCGCGACACGGTACCCGGCGGGCAGGTCGTCAATGAAGCGCAGCGCGGCCTGGCGCACCTGTTCGATCACCACACCCGGAGCGAGGGGATTGGCCGTGTCGCTTGTCCCCGCATTGTAGAGGCTGCCGGTGTAGTCGAGCATGAGCACGAGGTTGGTCTTGAGATTCTCCGGACCGGTGACGTTCAGCGCAACCTCGTGAAGATCCACCTCCTCGCCGTCCTCGGACATGATGAAACCCAGGTTTGCCCGCTCTGCGATGGTCTGAGTGGGTATCGCGCGGCCGGAGGTGTCGCGGACCAGGAAGGCAAAACGCTGCATAAATGGCGGGCGCGCCCGGTTGATGGCACCCTCGACGACCAGCGGCGGCCTCTCCACGCGGGCCTGTATCGTCACCGGGGGCACGGCGGTAATCGGGGCCTGGTAATCCTGGTCCCATGCCTCAATGACAATGTTTCGGTATTCCACGTCCTCGGTCATCGCCGAACGGTCCACGGTCACCGTGATCGCGATTCCGTCAATCATGGTGCTTGTGTTGGGAATGAATAGCCGGTTGCCCGGGCCGCTCAGTTCACCGACGAGCGGGTCAACGGAGACAAGCAGCGGGCTGGACACGCCCTGGTCGTCGTGCTTGATCTTGAAATCGAGCCGGGATATGGTGGGGCCGGCGTTGCAGACCAGGAAGGTCATCTGCAAGTCCGTGCGGCCAAAATCGAGCGCGGTTAGAAAGGTGACCTCGGGGTGGCCGTTGCTTGGGTCCGGCACGGCGGACGCGGCAATGACGGGCAGGGACACCGTTTCCAGGATCAGGGGCACCGCAAGAAATGCGTCGCCCGAGCGCACAATCAACTCATAGTTCCCGCTGCCCGGGACCACCTTGGTCACGTCGGTGACCTGCACGGCGACGGCGGTAGTCTCGCCGGGCAGGGTGCCCGCCTGGTTGGGCGTGGCCGAAATGGACGCCGCGGTGGATGAATCGGCAAGATTGTTGATGTCAATGGTCCAATTGCGTGAGACCGCGCCGCTATTGCTAATGCTCAGGGTGGAGGCGGGCT
>CAIXUF010001361.1 GCA_903922535.1 Candidatus Hydrogenedentota bacterium | reverse complement strand
TGCCCGGCATGTTGATGTCCATCAAGACCACGTCTGGCTTCAGCGCCGGCATTTCTATAAGCGCAGTGTTGCCCTCGGCCCAGGCGCCCACACAGCGCATCCCCATCTCATGGCTAATGAGCCGGGCGAGACTGCGGCGCAGGCCGGCATTATCCTCCACCACGGCCACGCTGATCTGGCCACCGGTGGCGGGTGCGGCGGCAGACGATTCCGGTGGCCGCGAGGGGCCGGTCAAGAGATGGGACATGGGTTTATCTTTCTTCATTGGCGTCAAACCAACAATACCCCAATCGGGGGGATTCGCGCAGAATTTTCCAGGAGCTCAGGGTCTGCCTGGTTGTGCGATTACGGGCAACCGCAAGCCAATGCGCGTGCCCTCACCGGGCCGGCTGATGATTTCACAGTGCCCACCCAAACTGGTGATCCGTTCGCGGATATTGCGCAGACCGTCGGCGCCAGCCTGTTCGCTGCCCGGGGTAAAACCACGTCCGTTGTCTTCGAGAAGCAGCACAATTTCTCCATCCACGATGTGGATGCCGAGGTGCAATGCGGTTGCGCCAGAATGCTTGGCGATGTTCGCAATGGCCTCCTTGAAGGCAAGAAAGAAATTGTAGCGCTGCTCGGCGTTCAATGAAATTTCCGGCAATCCGGGTTGCACGTCCAACCGGCACGCGATGCCCAGCGGCTTGAGGATTTGCTCCGCATAATGGCACGCATAGAAAGACAACGAGACGATGGAATCGTTGCGCGGATTCACCGCCCATACAATTTCATCCATCCGCTGCAAGAGTTCAGCGGCCCGGGCACTGACTTCGCGGACATATTCGCGCGACTCGTATTCGGGCAGGTTCGGATTGGCGGACATGGCGCTGGTCAGCCTGATTTCGGTGAGGCCGGCACCCAAGTCATCGTGCAAGTCCTGGGCAATCCGGGCGCGTTCCCGGTCAATCTGCTGTTGCTGGCGCAGGACTTCGAGCTTCCGCCGGAGGCGTTGCTGCGTGCTGCGCCAAACAATCAGTGCGACACTGCCCAACAGCGCCAACATCGTCACCACGCGGACTGAGGTGCGCTCCCAAGAATGCGGTTTCACGCGGAGTCCAAAGGCGGCGGGCGGCTGGCTCCAGCGTCCGTCGCTGTTGCCGGCCATGACGTTAAATGTGTATTCGCCGGCGCGCAGGTGGGTGAAGGTCACGGTTCGTTGTCCACCGAGATCAATCCAGTCGGCATCCAATTTGTCGAGCCGGTATTTGAAACGCATGGTCTCTGGTGCGGTGAACACCGGGGAGGTGAACCGAACCTCCAGATTATTCACTCCCGGTTCAACCGTGAGTTCCGGCAAGGTGGCGGTCGAACCTGGCTGCGAGATCTCGCGCACTTGGTTGTCGGCCCGAACGGACTCTACCAGCACAGGGGGAGCCGCATCGGGAGGGCGCACGTCGCGCGGGTCCACCCAGCTTGCACCTTTGGGCGTGCCAAACCATAGGATACCTTCATGCGTCTTCACACAACTTGGTTGAAACTCCAGCGTCAAGGCCACAGTCGGCAAGCCATCGCTGCGGCCAAATAATCGGCAAGGAACCGGCCCGGCCCGGCTCGCGCGCGGCACCAACGCTTTCTTGGCGATGCACATCACGCCCAGATGGGAACCCAGCCAAAGATTGCCCTGATCATCCGCCAGAATATGCGAAATGCTGTCATCAGCCAGGCCGTCCGCCGTGGAGAT
>CAIXUF010001360.1 GCA_903922535.1 Candidatus Hydrogenedentota bacterium | reverse complement strand
CGGCGTGACCACCAGCACCTTCTCCACCGCTCCGGCCTGCATCAGGATTTCCGCGGCGGCAATGGCTTGAACCGTCTTTCCCAGCCCCATGTCGTCTGCGATGATGAAACGTCCCGCCCGCGCGGCGGCCAGGGCACCCTCCCGTTGATAGGGATGCAGCGAGGTCTTGAGGAGCCTGGTGAAACGGGCGTCTTCGGCGCCCCTGGGAAAGAGCCGGTCAACACGTTCCTTTAGGCGCTGCGCGTCGCGCACCCGCGCCACATAGTCCAACACGTCCTCATAACAGCGCAGGCCCGGCTCCAACGCCATAGCTTTGCGCAGAAACATGTCGAAGTTGGGCAGAGCCTCGGGTCGGAGGCACCCGGACTTAAGATCGAAAAGGTGATCGGACAGGGCCACCAGCTTGAGCGGGGCGTCAATGCCCGGCACGAAACACACCTGCCGTTGTGCGCCGTAATGCACATACACTTCCGAATGGGAGGGTGTATGCCCTATTTCCAGGGCCTTTTGGGCACCCCGCCTGCGTTCCAGCCGGGACAGCATGAACTCAATGTGCTTGCAGGTGCCCAGGGTGTTGACCTGAAAATCAGGGCAGGAGCAAAAATTTCTGCCCAATGCGGCACCCCGGATAACCACCCTGTACTCCCGGTCAGTCTTGGGGTTGTGAACCCGGAATTCAGAGAGTACAGGGTCGTTTCCCGTGTTCTTGAAAGAAAAGGTCTGTTCCCTGCCGTACTCCCGGCGCAACGCGGTCTGCCACTCCTCCACAGACATGTTTTCGGGTTTGTGCGCCTGGGTGACACGCCTCTTTGGGACACTGGGTTTTGTCGCGGATTTCGCGGGACGTTTGGCGGATTTCTTCTTGAGGGGCATGATGCAGCACCTTTGCGTTGTGAAATGGCCGTGTTTCGATTCCGTGGCTTTCAGAGGGCCTGCCGTCCGGGTTCGCACTCTATTGCCCTGGAATCATGGCGGATTATAGGACTTCCCGGGCAATTGTGGCAATGGAAACCCCGGTCTATTCTTGAACGGAGGAAGACAGGAACCCGATTTGGCAGGGACGAACAGGGTGAGCAGGAAGGGAAAACAGCGCCAACATCGCCCATCCCTTTACATTGGCGCGGGATCATGCCAAAATCTCCCGCACCTGGAGAACGACATTCATGCGTAAACATATTGTCCCCTGTGTGGCTTGCGGTGCCGTCTTTCTTCTTCTCGCAGCGCTGTGCTGCCACGCCCAGGAAGAGGAGCAGGCCGACAAGACGCGCAACTTCCTGGAAGAGGAACATGCGCTGTCGATGGAGTTCGAGACGCCGCACACGGAGTGGGCCAAGTCCTATGCTGGCGGTACGGTGAAGGTCCTCTTCTTCACGACCTGGTGTCAGGGCAGCACCGATGCGCGGGAAATCATCGAGTTGATGCAGCGCTTTGACCTTGACGCGAAGGCGGTGTACAGCGCGCAGGGTTCGCATCTCATCGGTGACGGCAACCCCGAATGGTATGGCGGCGATGGGGAGGCGGGCACGAAGCGCGCGTTGCAGTTGTTGGACGGCGCGTGCGGCGCGGTGTTTGTCAATCAACTCCAGGTAGACACGCTGCCCAAGCCGGTGCAGGAAATGCTTCGCAAGAGGGTCATGGACGGCACCGGGTTGGTGCTGGTGAATGCCAAACTCCCCTTTGACGATGCGAAAGCGGTCGACCCGGGCAGCGCCGGTTTGGCGCAGTGTGAAGCGTACACGCTGGGAAAGGGGCGCATCGCGGTGCTGCCCGCCCGTGAGAAGCTTGTTTTCCGGTGCGGTTGGGAGACGGACTTCGACTACCAGATGGAAGCGCAGGGACGCGCGCTGCTTTGGGCGGCACAGCGCGCGCCCAAGATGGGCCTCACGCTTGCGGCAGCGTCGCCGAACATCGCACGAGGCGCGTTGCCCGCGCCCGTCGCCACATTGTCCTGGACCGACGCGCCCCCTGACACGGAGCTGCGTGCAGAACTACGCCGAAGCGACAGCGGAAAGACCCTGCTGGGCACTTGGAAGATCAGCGGTGCTGCGCCGCTCGGCATCACCATTCCGCCGGTGTCCGAGGGCGATTATCATGTGGACGCCTTCGCCGCGTGCGGCGGCGTGACGGAAGACTGGGCGACGCTGCCACTTCATGTCGTTGCGGATCGCCGCATTGCCTCGCTTGTGTTGGACAAAGACTGGGCGGAAATCGGCGAGACGGTCACCGGACATGTTTCCCTGTCGGACACACCACGCCCGCATGACCGGATTGAAGTGTGCCTTGTGGACAAGCGTGGCCGCATTCTTAAAGAGAAAGCGTTCAGGGCGTCCTGCGATGCCGTGCCGTTCTCCTTCGAGATCG
>CAIXUF010001359.1 GCA_903922535.1 Candidatus Hydrogenedentota bacterium | reverse complement strand
AGGGACCAATGTGAGTAGCCGGAGGTGACCGAAGGGAACCTCCGGAAAGGTGTTGTCTATACAGTTCTTCAACCCCGTAGCGGGTTGAATGTGACTCCGAGCGTTGACCCCGACCCATTCACATTCAACCCGCTTCGGGGTTGATTGAGATTTGACCATCTCACCGGAGGTTCCCTTCTGTCACCTCCGGCTACTCACATTCTTCCCCTCCGGGGAATGAAAACACCCACGGGCTGATTGCCCCCGGGCGGCTTCTTCGCGTGCATTACCCCGGTCGCGCGATGCGGCGCGCCATGAACCCCAGAGAGGATCGGACTCCATGAAATCGATGCGCGAACAGGGGGCCGATGGCCGGGTGCTGGTGTCGAACGGCGGCTGGGGCTCGTTCTACTCACATTCTTCCCCTCGGGGAATGAAAACACCCAAGGGCTGATTGCCCCCGGCGGGGGCATTGGCGTACATTATTCCGAATGCGCGCGATACGGCGCGCCATGAAACGGACAAAGGATGGAAACTCCATGAAATCGATGCGCGAACAGGTGGCGGATGGCCGGGTGCTGGTATCGGACGGCGGCTGGGGCTCGTTCTTGATAGCGAAAGGCTTCAAGATGGGGGAATGCCCGGAATTGTGGAACCTGGAACGTCCGGCCGACGTGCAGGAAATCGCGCAGATGTACGCTGACGCGGGCGCCGACATTGTGATGACAAACAGCTTCGGCGCCACCAGCTTCAAGCTGGAGCATTACGGGCTGGCCGGCCACGTCGCCGAGATCAACGAAGTCGCGGCGCGGCTCTCGCGCACGGCGGCGGGCGCGGAACGGCATGTCATGGCGTCCGTCGGGCCGACGGGCAAGATTCTGATGATGGGCGACGTGACCGAGGACGAGATACTGGAGGCCTACCGCGCGCAACTGGCCGCGCTGGAGACGGGCGGCGCCGACGCATGCAGCATCGAGACCATGTCGGCCATCGACGAGGCGGCGCTGGCCGTGCGCGCCGCGCGCGAAAGCACGGGGCTGGAGGTCGTCGCCTCGTTCACCTTCAGCACCAAGACGCCCGCAGGCTACCGCACCATGATGGGCGTGTCACCCGAAGCCATGGCAGAGGCCATGCTGGAGGCGGGCGCGCACATTTTGGGCGCGAATTGCAGCCTCGGTTCGGACGAGATGATTGAGGTTGTGGCCGCGCTGCGCGCCGCCGCGCCGGGCGTGCCCATTCTCGTGCATCCCAACGCGGGCCAGCCCAACCAGCACGACGACGGCAGCGTCGAGTATCCCGAGACCCCGGCCATGATGGCCGCCAACGTCGCGAGGCTTGTGGCGGCGGGCGCGAACATCATCGGCGGCTGCTGCGGCACTGGCCCGGAACACATCCGCCAGATCCGCGCCGCCGTGGACGCGCTGTAGCGGCTACGCCTCGCCGTATTCGGCCGGGGCAAATCCGGGCGCATCGGCCGAGATCTCGACACCGGCCCGCGAGTAGATGCGCAGCCCCAGAACGCGGTATGCCTTTCGCACGGCCTCGAACAGCACGATGACGGCGCAGGCCATGATGATTGCCGTCAGCGCCACATTCACATAGCCCAGCACGACCTTTTCCGGCACATCCGTCAATTTCGTCAGCGGCAGGAAATTGTCGAAAATGTTCCGCCAGCCCGCGTACAGCGTCGTGACCACGAGGAACGCCATCGGCGGCAGGGTCACCCAGACATAGCGCACGCGGCCTGAGTTGATGAGCGCGGAGGTCGCCACCGTCAGCGCCACCGCCGCAAGGAGCTGGTTCGCCGTGCCGAACATCGGCCAGATGGTGGCCACACTGCCGCTCCAGATGAAGTAACCCCAGGAGCCCACCACCAGCCCGGTGGAAACAATCGAACCGAACCACCAGTCGGTCCTTTCAAAGGGCTTGTAGAACTTGCCGATGAACTCCTGCACCAGGAACCGGGCGACCCGTGTGCCCGTGTCGATAAGGGTAAGGATGAACAGGGCCTCGAACATAATCACGAAGTGGTACCAGTAGGACATGAGGGCCTTCATGCCGGGCAGCGCCGAGAAAATCTGGGCGCACCCGACGGCAAGCGACACGGCCCCGCCGGTGCGGCCCGCCACCTTCTCGCCGACCTGCTGCGAGAGGGTGTCGAGGTTGACCGTGGCCATGTGCAGCGCCGCGAACTTCTCCGGTGTGGCATTGATGGCGAAGTAGTCGCCGGGGTACAGCGAGCACGCGGCAATCAGCGCGATAATGCTCACAATGGTTTCGGTGACCATGGCCCCGTATCCGATGAGACGGATGTCGCTCTCCCTGGAAATCATCTTGGGCGTCGTGCCCGAGCCGACCAGCGCATGGAAACCGGAAATGGCCCCGCACGCAATCGTGATGAACAGGAACGGGAACACCTTCCCCGGAACCACCGGGCCGCCGTGGGTCATGATATCCACGTTGAAGGCCGGCATCTTCAGATCGGGATGCACCGCGATCACCCCAATCACGAGAAGCGCAATGGTCCCGATCTTCAGGTAGGAACTGAGGTAATCGCGCGGGCACAACAGCACCCACACCGGCAGCACGGACGCGATGAACCCGTAGGCGGCGATGGCCAGGCAGACACCGTTGGGCGACAGCTTGAAATACGGCTGCAGCGCCGAACCCGGCACGAAATGACCCAGGACCACCGCGGCCAACACCCCGGTCACCCCGATCACGCTTGCCTCGGCAATCTTCCCGGGCCGAATCTTGTACATCCACAGGCCCGTCATCAGCGCCATGGGAATCGTCATCGCGATGGTGAAGGTTCCCCACGAGCTTTCCGACAGCGCCATGACGACCACCTTGCCCATGCCGGCCAGAACGACGATGATGATGATCAGGATGGACAGCGAGGCTATTACCCCGGCCACGGGACCCACTTCGCCCCGTGCGATCTCCGCCAGGGATTTTCCCTGCCGCCGCACGGACAGCGTCAGTATCATCATGTCATGAACGCCGCCGGCCAGCATGGCCCCGAACAGCATCCACAACACCCCCGGCGCGTATCCATACTGCGCCGCCAGCACCGGGCCTATCAGCGGTCCGGCGCCGGATATCGCCGCAAAATGATGGCCGAACAGGACGTACCTGTTCGTCGGATGATAGTTGGTGCCGTCCCGCATCGCGTAGGAGGGCGGTGTCCGGCGGTCATCCAACGCCAGCACTTTCGCCGCTATGAATGCGCTGTAATACCGGTATGCCAGAGACGTTACCAGCAATGCCGTCAACACAATCGGGACCGCGTTCATACACTCACCCTCCGTGGCGGGCCTACCCAGCCCGGTCACCGTTCAGGGAGAAGGCGGCCCGTTCCTCCGTTGCCACACAGTACTTCGGCAGCCCGGCACCGCCAAGACCCAGTCTTTAGCACTGATATCATACCAGCAACGGCGGTGATTTTCAGATCTTGCTTTTCCAAAGGACACCCCGGGGCGGCAGTGCGCGGGCTGGGCCGAAAGAATTCGCCGCAATCACCGGGCCCGCGCCGGCCGGTTGGAGAGCGCTATTCTCTCCCGCCCATGCGGGCCTTGCTCAATTCCGCGGCCCTCTTGACATAGACATCGGCTTCTTCCTTGTGTCCCAACTGGGCCAATGTGCCGCCCAGATTGGTCATGGCGGAGACGTACTGCGGGTCTATTTCGAGGGCTTTTCGGAAACAACGCCCGGCTTCCTCATACTGTCCCTGATACAGGAGGCACACGCCAAGATTGTTGAGCGCCATGGCATATCTTGGATTCAGTTCCAACGCCCGCGTCAGATAAGTCTTGGCCTCGTCATAGCGCCCCCGGTCCATGGCGACCTTGGCCAGGCTGTGCAGTGCGGTGCAGCTCTCCTGCCCAACGGCCAACGCGTGGCGAAAAAGCGTTTCGCTGTTGCGCCAGTAGCCAGTCTGGACGCCCGCGCATGCGCCCAGCGCGGCAAGCGCGGCGCAGGAAGCGCCGCCCACAACGCGCCCGGGCACACGCCACGCCGCGGCCAAATCGGCCACGCCCCACGCGGCCATGATGAACACGCCTATGGAGGGGAGGTAGGTGTAGCGGTCGGCGTGGGAAAAGCTGCCGGCCTGCACCAATTCAATGACGGGCGCCAGGGTTCCCAAATACCACAACCATCCGACGATCAGATACGGGTATCGTCGGGCGTGGCGCAGGCAGAACAGGCTGATTGCGGTCAGTACCAGGACGGCGCCGGCCACCTGCCACAGCGGGCGCATGATCGGATGCGGGTAGAACACGGCCAGGCCTGACGGCCACACGGTCTTTGCCAAATAAAGCGCGTAGACGACAACGGCATTGGCGCACCGCGCCGCAAAGGGGACATTCCCGCCAAAGGCGAGATTGTTGGCGCGTGCCTGCATTATGAACGTGCTCACGCAGGAGAGCACTGTCAGCAGAAACAGGGGGGCCTTCTCCACTGCCAGCCGGGACAGCCTTCCGGCCATGACGCCCAACGGGGCGGTGCGATCCACCCGGTCGAGCGGCCAGTAGTCCAGCAGCAGCAGCACGAAAGGCAGCGTCACCACCATCGGCTTCGACATCAGCCCCAGAACAAACGCCGCCGCGACGGCCGCATACCGCACTGCGCCGCCCCGGCGCGCATACAGGCCGTAGGTGCCCAGCGCCAGCATCCAGAAGACCGCGCTAAGCACATCTTTGCGTTCGGCAATCCACGCCACCGATTCCACATGGAGCGGATGCACCGCGAACAGCGCCGCGACCGCCGCGCTCGGCCAAAGCGCCCCTGTCAGAAGTTTCAGCGCCAGAAACAGCAGCACCGACGCCGCGGCATGAAGAAGGAGATTGGTGAGATGGTGGCCCCAGGGATGCAGCCCGTAGAGCGTGCAGTCGAGCATGTGGCTCATCCAGGTCAGCGGGTGCAGGTACATGGCGCGGTCGGTGGTGAACGCCCAGCCCACGTTGGCCCAGCTCAGACCCGCCTGCACCTGCGGATTCTTGGTGACATACAGGCTGTCATCGTAGTTGACGAACTCGTGCGAGAGCGTCTGGCCGTAGAGGACGATGCACGCGAGCACAAGGACGGCGCAAACACCGGCCACCCTGCCCCGTTGCCGGCAGGGTGCGGAGATTGCGGCATCCATGACGGGTGATTGTGCGCCTTCGCCTGGATCCAAGCGTGCCATTATGTTGCCGTGGTTGACCCGCAATGACGGAAAAACACCGGTCTATGCCCGTGCCGCGTCGCGCAGCGCGAGCAGATCCTTCATGACGCCGAAGAGTTCCTCCTGGTGTCCGCGAACGCCGAAACTGTCGTGCAGGCGCTTGTAGACCGCGAAGAGTTTGCCGTAGACGGCTTGGTTCTCGGCGATGGGCGTGTAGACCTTCTCATCCACGCGGACCATGGCGGCCGCGGCGGCGTCGAAGTCTTTGTGCGCCCCGGCGGCGACGGCCCCGGCCATGGCCGCGCCGACGGCGCAGGTCTGGCTGCTGGCGGAGATTTCGAGCGGGCGGCCCATCACATCGGCATAGATCTGCATGAGCAGCGCGTTCTTGCCGGAGATGCCGCCGCAGTTCACGATGCGCTCGACGGGCACGCCGTACTCGATGAAGCGCTCCATGATCACGCGCGCGCCGAAAGCGGTGGCCTCAATAAGGGCGCGGTAGACCTCTTCGGGCCTGGTGTGCAGCGTCATGCCGAGCACGGCACCGGTGAGCCGCTGATCGACAAGCACGGTGCGGTTGCCGTTGTTCCAGTCGAGGACAACCAGCCCGCTTTCACCCGGCTTGAGTGCGGCCGCCTTGGCGGTGAGCGACTCGTGGGTCTCGCCCTCGGGCTTCATGCCGCTGACAAACCAGTTGAAGATGTCGCCCACGGCCGACTGGCCCGCCTCGAAGCCGAAGCATCCGGGCAGGATCGACTCGGGCACAATGCCGCACAGGCCGGGCACATCGGGCACGTCCTGGTCGAGCGGGGCCACCATCATGTCGCAGCAGGAGGTGCCGATGATTTTGACCAGCACGCCCGGCCGGATGCCGGAGCCGACCGCGCCGAGATGGGCGTCAAAGGCGCCCATGGCCACGGGCAGGCCCTCGGGCAGGCCAAGCTTCGCAGCCCACTTCGGCGTCAGTCCGCCGGCCGCATCGGCCACGTCGTAGGCCGTGGCGGGCAGGGTCTGCTGGATGCGCACCAGGTCGGCGTCGAGCGCGCCGACGAATTCCGCGTCGGGGTAGCCGCCCCAGCCGGGATTGAACATGGCCTTGTGGCCCGCGGCGCAGATGCAGCGTTTGACGACCGAGGGATGGTCCGTGCCGGTGAGCACGCCGGTCATCCAGTCCGCATGCTCCAGCCAGGTGTACGTGGCCGCAAACGCTTCGGGTGCAACGCGCTTGAACCGGAGCAGCTTGGACCAGAACCATTCGGAGGAATAGGTGCCGCCGCACTTGGCCAGGTAGTTCGGGCGCATTTGGGCGGCCAGCGCGGTGATCTCGGCGGCCTCGGCGTGGCCCGTGTGGTCCTTCCACAGCCAGGCCATTGCGTTCGGATCATTGCGGAACGCGGCGGTCAGCGCGAGCGGCACGCCGTCGGCATTGACCGGCAGCGGCGTCGAGCCGGTGGTGTCCACGCCAATGCCCACCACATCGGCCGCGCTGAAGCCGGGCGTGACCGCCGCCTGCCTCAGTGCCTCGGTGACCGTGGCAACCGTGCCGTCCAGATAATCCTGCGGGTGCTGCCGGGCAAGATCGGGATTCTTCGCATCAATAACGACACCCTTGTCCCCGGTCGGGAAGTTAAACACGCTGGTGGCGATTTCCGCGCCGTTGGCGATGTTGACCACGACCGCACGCACCGAGTTGGTGCCAAAATCGATCCCAATGGCGTACTTTTCGCTCATTGTACAACCTTTCT
>CAIXUF010001358.1 GCA_903922535.1 Candidatus Hydrogenedentota bacterium | reverse complement strand
CTGCCGCCGCTGCCGCCGGATTCGGACTTGGTGGATGAATGGGGCACGGGCTTCGTAAAGTTTGACCACGGCCACGGCGGCACCTACGACGAGCCCAACCATCTCGGGCTGCTGACCATTAAGACGATGGACGATATAGAGGCCTATCCCTGGCCGAGCCCGGACAACTGGGACTATAGCACCATCGAGGCACAATGCGACGCCCATGCCGAGTACGCCGTCTGCGCCGGAAGCGCGGGACGGCCCGACATCGTGAACGGCGTTGGCCGGGGCCGCAGCATGGAGCAGGTGCTGGTCGACATCATGACCGAAGACCCGGTGGGCGTGGCCATCATTGACCGCCGCTGCAACTACTATTTCGAGATACTCCGGCGCACCCTTACAGCGGGTAACGGCAAGATCGACCTCCTCTGCCTCGGCGAGGACACGGGCAACCAAAACGGGCCCATGTTTGACCCCGCCATCTTTGACGCGTTCTTCCGTCCGCGCATCCAGCGTTTCATTGACCTGGGCCATGACTTCGGCTGCAAGGTAATGATGCACTCCTGCGGCGACACGCGAAGACTTCAGTCTCGGTTCATCGAAATGGGACTGGATGCGCTCGACGCGATGCAGCCCGAACCGGCGGGAATGAACCCCGAGGAACTTGCCGCGGAGACCAATCCGCAGCTTGCGTTCTGCGGGTTGATCAGCACGCAGCGCACGCTGCCCTTCGGCACCCCGGATGACTGCCGCACCGAGGCGCGACACCGACTGAACCTGTTCCGAAACGGCGGCTACATCTTCTCCCCCGCCCACTGCATCCAGGCCAACACGCCGTTGGAAAACATTTTCGCGATTTACGAGGAGGCGTTGGGCCTGGAAGCGGGCGCATTGGGGTAATCATACTGGGAACGCCGGCGCTCCCAGCGCGTTATGCGGACGCCGTTCCCTTGGTTTCGCGCCCTTCCCCTGCCGACTCCCGCCGCAGGACTTCAAGTCGTATCGTGGAAACATGCGTGCGGGTGCCGTCAAGGATGGTGACCTGGAACGGGCCGTGCAGAATCATTTCGCCGCGCACGGGAATGCGCCCGGCAAGGTGGCATATCCAGCCGCCAACAGTCTCCACCTCTTCGTCCTCAAGGGGCATGCCGAGCGCTTCGGCGCAGTCGCCCAGCGGCAGTTTTCCGTCGATGACGTAAACGTTGGGACCGATACGGCGGAACTGGGGCTCGCGCACGTCGTACTCGTCGTGTATCTCGCCGAAGATCTCCTCCAGAATGTCTTCCAGCGAGATGATCCCGTCGGTGCCGCCAAACTCGTCGGTGACGATGGCAATGGCCTGCCGCTCACGCTTCATCCGCTTGAGCAGGTCGTCCAGCTTGAGCGAATCGGGCACGTGCAGCACGGGCCGAAGAAAACGTCTGATGTCGGGATTGTCGGGAGTCCTGTCGGTCAGCACGTCGAAGGCGCGAATCAGGCCAACCACATGGTCAATCGACTCGGAGTAGATGGGAATGCGCGTCAGACCGCTGTTTTTGAGCAGCGCGACCAGATCAGCGCGCGGGGCGGTGTCGGGCAGCGCCTCCATGTGGATGCGCGGCACCATGATCTCCTTGGCGCAGCGCGTTTGCAGGTCCATGACCGAGTGGATCATCTCCTGCTCCTCAGCGTCAATGGAGCCGCGGTCCGTGCTTTCATCGACCAGCACGCGCATCTCCTCCAGCGAGGTGAACAAGGTGCTGACATCCCGGTTCTCCCCGCCAAACAGCCGCAGCAGCCCCTGCGACATCCAGTTCAGGGGCACCGCAAGCGGGGCCAGCACCACGTCGAAAAAGCGCATCACGGGCATGAGGCCCAGGGCCAGCCGCGTGGGGTGGACACGGAACATGCTCTTGGGAAGGACCTCGCCGAAGATCAGGAACAGCGGCGTGGCCACGATGGTCGCCAGTGTGCCGCCGAGCGCGGCGGTCAGCGTGATCGTGCCGATGACCAGCACCAGGTTGTTGCCCACAAGCAGCGTGGTGATGAGCCTGCCGGGGCTGTTCTGCTGGGCCATGAGCCGCGCGGCGGCGGGATTGCCGTCCTTCTCCGCGAGATGGCGCACACGAATGGGATTACTGGAGACAAAGCCCGTCTCGTATCCGGCAAAGAATGCGGAAAGCACCAGCACGGCGCACACGATGAGGATGACTATGAGCGCGCTCATGCACCGTCCTCCCCGGCCACCGGCTCGGACGGGCAGTCAATGAGCACGCGCATCACGCGTTTTTCGCGCACCTGCTCGATGCGAAAACGAACCCCGGCATAGATGATTTCATCGCCCCCTTCGGGGATCTTCTCCGACTGGGACATTAGGAAGCCCGCGACGGTGGTGTGCTCCTCGTCGTCCACAACAATACCGATTAGTTTTTCAAGGTCCTCCAGCGGGAGCGCCCCATCGACACGATAACGGCCCGTCCCCAGCGTCTCGCAGAGCAGTTCCGAACCGTCGTCCTCCTCGCCGATGTCACCCACCACCTCGCGCAGTGCGTCCTGAAGCGTCACCATGCCGCGGGTGCCGCCGTACTCGTCGACCACCAGCGCCAGATGCGAGTGCAGGCGCTGGGCGGTCTTGAGAAAGTCCGCGAGCGTCATGGTCTCGGGCACAAACTGCGCCGGCCGCGCCACCTCCTGAATCAGGGTGCCCATTTCCCCCGACTCGACGAGCGGCAGCAGATCCTTGGCATGAAGCACGCCGATGATGTCGTCGAGATCATCGCGGTAAACGGGCATGCGCGAGTATTCGTGCTCGCGCACCGCCTCCAGGGCCTCGGCGGCCGTGGCCGTCGCGCGCAGAGCGATCATGTCCGGTCTCGGCACCAGTATTTCGCGGACCGTTGTGTCGGAGAACTCGATGATCCCCTGGATCATCTGCCGCTCCTCCTCCTCGATTACGCCCGAAGCCTCGCTGTCCTCC
The DNA here is from genome assembly GCA_903922535.1 of Candidatus Hydrogenedentota bacterium. The sequence goes on along the minus strand of CAIXUF010001358.1, from coordinate 1,161 downwards.
AGCACCGCCCTGAACTCGTCGTCGGTCATGAAAGGGGCCGGGGGCAGTTCGGAAAAGCGGGTTACGCGGAACAAGAACGCCACGAACGCCATGATCAGCGCCCGAAGCGGGCGCATGAGGCGATCCACAATGAATACGGGAAGCGCCGCAGCCCGCGCAAAGACCGCATTGTGGCGCAGGACCATGACCTTGGGAAAGACCTCGCAGGTCAGCAGCAACCCGGCCGTCGTCACCACCACCGACAGAACATAAGACCGCGCCGTGGGCATGAGGAAAGAGCGCTCAAACACTTCAGCCATCGGCTCGCCGAGCACGGTGCCGAGCAGGACATTGACAATGGTGTTGCCCATGAGCAGCGTGGCAAGCAGGGCACCGGGCTGGACCATGTTGCGCGCGGCCAGACGATCAAGCGGGGCAGAACTCTCCCCCATCGCGCGCAGCTTCACCTTGTGCAGCGAGAAATAGGCCACCTCGCTGGCCGAAAAGAAGGCCGACAAGCAGGCAAGCACCGCCGCAATCAGCAGCAGATTTGGGGTGAGAATGGTGAACCAGGGAACCCCGTCCGCGGGAGACGCACCGTTCCCCGCGACAACCCGCCCCGCACCGGCGGTGGCGAGCCCCAGGGCAAGGCCCAGACAGGCCAGAAGGACCGTCCGCGGCCGCCCACTTCGGGCCGACCCGCCGCCTTTTCGGCGCGCCGCCATGTGCCCGTTCCGCTTTAGCAACGGCGTTTCCCCGCATGCCACGCGGCGTCGGGATCCACGCCAAGATAGCGCGCCTGCAGGTCGAGCATGCGCTTCTTCCCGGCCGCGTCGGCGTGATCATTTCCCAGCAGGTGCAGCAGGCCGTGGCAGAAAAGCAGGCGCACTTCGGCGCGCATGCGCGCGGCGTCGCCGTCGCAGAAGCGCTCCACAGTCTCCAGGGAGATGACGATGTCGCCCAGTGCGCGCAGCCCGCCGACAACCGCATCCTCCTCCTGTGCGAAGGAGAGCACGTCCGTCGGACCGGTCTTCTTGCGGTAGCGCCGGTTCAGACCGGCGATGAACGGATCGTCACAGAACAAAACGCTAAGTTCGATGTCGCCCGGCACGCCCTCCCCTGCCAGCACTTGAGCGGCAATGCGCTCGAGCACGTCCCTGCGGTGCATGCCTTTTCGTGTGG
>CAIXUF010001357.1 GCA_903922535.1 Candidatus Hydrogenedentota bacterium | reverse complement strand
CGCCGGGCACAGGCTCGAACCAAAGGCCGGACCGGGCCGCAGCGCCTGTCTGGGCTTCGTCCGGTGCAAGACCGTTGGCCAGCACGATCACTTCCGACCCCTTCACCAGCACCAGTTGCTCCGCGCCGAGGCCGTCATGGTTGGCGTCGTCCACGTCACGCTGAATGACGCGCTCCGCCGACCACTCCACCTGGCCTTTCGCGTCGAGCGCCGTGCCGTCGCCGTCGGCGTCCACCGCAACCCGGTATCGGATGCCCGCGCCCGGCAGCGGGCTGAGGGAGGCCAGCGAGGCCTGGCCCAGTTCACGGCTGATGGCGGCAACGGCCCGCTGCGCCTCGTTCCGGGCGGCGGCGCGCATTTCGAGCACGCTGCCCGTGTTTTGAACCTGCATCATCACGCCGAGCGCCGCACCCAGCACGACAACGGAGATGGATGCGGCGAAGATCACCTCAACCAGCGTGAATCCTCTTCTGTTGCAGTTCATGGCGGCCCCCTTACCTTGTTAGAAACCCGACGGACTGCACCTCAATGACATGCCCCCGCTTGTCCCTGACTCCGGCCCTGACCCGGGCCTCGATCTGAAGGGGAAAGGCGTTGACATCCGCATTCTGAAGAGGCAGGGCAACAGTCTGGCCGGCGGAATTCACCAGTTCGACCCGCACCTGCCCGGACGCGTCGGCCCGTTGGGCATACTGGAAGACGGCATCAATGGGGAGCCCCTTCATCTCGGCCAGCACACTGACCGCCAGTTCCCGGGCCTGCACCCGCGCGTCCGTCGCGCTGTCGGCCAGGGCCAGCCCGTCCAGCGCCCCCGCCACGACGACCAGCCCCCCGGTCAGCAGCGCGCACGCCATTATGGCGTCAAGCAAAGTAAACCCCCTTCTGCGGCTCCGGTCTGCGGCCATACGCGTCTTGCCTCCTGAACGGCCCCGACCGCACCAACTACCCTGACGACCAGGACCGCATGTTCCGCTGCACATCCCGAAAATGGTTCTCACGCCACGAACACTTGACGAATCTCACGACGCACTAATCATATCACGCATTTGCGGATTTGTGCACGTCACATTTACCCGCAGGCGGACTGTGAACCGGAAAAGGGCAGCACGGCTGCGGCAAAAGGCGCGGCCGTTTCATGGCATTGAGTAGAAACAGCAATCGCGCGGCGTGTCACCCAAGTTGGGCGCATGCGCCCAGCGGCGGATAACGCCCTCCCGTTCCATGCCCGCCTTTTCCAGCACCCGCTGCGATGGGCGGTTCTCGACGTCGCAATACGCCCACACCCGGTGTATGCCCGGCTGTGACCGCGCCCAATGGATGACAGCAGCGGCCGCTTCCGGAGTGTAACCGTTTCCCCAGTACCGTCTCGCCAGCACATAGCCCAACTCGGCGCGGTGGCCCTCCACCCGCACCTCCATCATCCCCATGAGCAATCCGTCTTCCTTGCGCACGATGGCAAAGGGAAAGGCCTCCCCCGTCTCCCACACCTCCGCACAGCGCTGCATAAAGGCCCGCGTTTGTGCGATGTCCGTGTGTGGCGGCCAAAGAAGAAAACGGGTAACCTCCGCGTCCTGCGCGTATTCACGAAAGATCGCCTCGGCATCGTCCGCGACATTGCGCCGCAGAAGCAGCCGTTCCGTTTCGATTTGCTCCGGTGGCGTGAATGTCATACTTGTTACCCCGGGGAGTGATTCATCGACAAGCCTGTCCAGCGTGTTTTTTCTGCGCCTGTTTCCCAATCAGCGTGATGCGTGTGTTCTGTTTTTCAAGTACAAGCGCTCACATCTTCCCTTGTCTTCTTCCGTGTGTTCCGTGGTTACAATTCTTCCTGCTTCATTCAGTCGCAATCACTTCCCGGCAGGCCTCAGCGAGCCCGCCGAAGCATGTCCTCACGCCGGTCCTCCAAAAGAAGCGCCACGGCTTCGGTTAAGTTATGCTTGCATTCCTCAATGGTCCTGCCCTGGCCGTTTGCCCCGGGCACCTCCGGACAGCAGGCAACATACCAGTCGCCGTCCTTCTCAATAATCTCCGTGAATTCGCTGTGCATTCTTCGCGTCTCCATGAGATTCAGAATATCACAGGTCCGCTGAAAACGCCATTGCACGGCGCGGGTGGCTTTTGGGGGCCGTGGTTGGGTTATTCTTCTTGCGCACAGAGATCAAGGCATGGGAGCAAGCCGAAGAGGCCGCAAAGGAATACAAATGAGCATGAGAGATTTCCGGTCCATGAAAATCGTCGCACGTCCAATCCTGGTGTTCATGACGGTCACAGTTCTGGGCACCTCCGCATGCCAATCGGCCGAGCGCACCGCACCGCTTTCGCTGGAACAATGCAATGTGGTCTGGGACACGCCCAGCGGCGACTCCTCCGGGTCCATGCCGATTGGCAACGGCGACATCGGGATGAACGTGTGGGTGGAGGACAACGGAGATCTGCTCCTGCTCCTCAGCAAGACGGACGCCTGGGACCAGAACTACCAGCTCATCAAGCTTGGACGCGTCCGCATCACGCTGTCGCCCTCGCCCTTCACCAAAGGCGGCACCTTTCGGCAGGAACTGAACCTGCGTGAGGGACACATCGAAATCACGGGTGGCGAAGGGGCCGCCTTGACCTCGCTGCGCGTATGGGTCGACGCGAACCGGCCTGTGATTTGCGTGCAGTCCGAGGGCGCGTCGGCTTCCGGCATGACCGTGCGACTGGAACCCTGGCGCACAGAAACACGCCCGCTCACCGACACGGAGTTCAAATCAAACCGCGACGTGCAGACTGCGGAGTCGGGCACGGTTGTGCCCGACGTGCTGGTCGAGGACACGCCGGAACGCGTCACCTGGTATCACCGCAACGAAACATCCGTATGGCCCGTCGGCATGAGACTCCAGGGCATGGAGCCGGTGATGGGCCAGTTCACAGACCCGCTGCTGAACCGCACCTTCGGCGCGACTATTCTCGGTGACGGCCTGGTCCGCAAAGACCTCAAGACCCTCCAGTCCGGGGCTGCGTCCAAAACCCACGAGGTCTGCATCTGTCCGTTAACGGCGCAAACTTCCACCATCGAGGCATGGAAGGAGCAGTTGGCCGGCGCGATCACGAAGGCCCGATCCGTCGATGCCGTCACCGCCCTTGCCGGTCACGAACGCTGGTGGCGCGAATTCTGGAACCGAAGCTGGATACGCGTTGGCGGCGACGCCGACGCCGACACGGTCACGCGCGGCTATGCGCTCCAGCGCTGGGTGAGCGCCTGCGGCGGGCGCGGCGCGGGCACCATCAAGTTCAACGGCTCCATCTTCACCGTTGAATGGCGCGACAAGGGCGAACTCAAGTCCGACCCCGACTACCGCGCCTGGGGCAGCGCCTACTGGTGGCAGAACACCCGCCTGCCCTACTGGCCCATGCTTGCCTCCGGCGACTACGACATGATGCAGCCCATGTTCAAAATGTACCTCGACTCGCTCGAACTGGCCAAGGCCCGCACCCGCATCTGGTTCCACTGCGACGGCGCGTTCATGCCCGAGACCATGAACATGTGGGGCACCTACTGCAACATCGACTATGGCTGGAAACGCGACGAAATGCCTGTCTCGGAAATGGAAAACCACTACATCCGCTGGATCTGGTCCAGCGGCCTCGACCTCACCATGATGATGCTCGACTACTACGACCATACCGGCGACGAGGCTCTGCTCAAAGAAAAGCTGTTGCCCTGGGCCGACGCCATGCTCCGCTACTTCGACACCCGGTTCAAGCGCGACACCGGCGGCAAACTGCTCCTCGACCCGACCCAGTCCATCGAGACCTACCAGAGCGGTGTAACCAACGACACGCCCAATGTCGCCGGACTCCGCGCCGTCCTGCCGCGCCTGCTCGCGTTGCCCGGCGACAGCGTCGATGCCGACACCCGCGCCCGATGGACGCGCCTTCTCGCCGAAACGCCCGAACTCCCCACCGGTGAGCACAAAGGCAAGCCTGTCATCCTCCCCGCAAAGACCT
>CAIXUF010001356.1 GCA_903922535.1 Candidatus Hydrogenedentota bacterium | reverse complement strand
GTCACCATGAAGCGTCTCCAGCAGACCCTGGACCTGAAGAATCGGCCGGGATGCACACTGTTCGGCTTGGAACAACGTTAAAATTTCATGGATGTTGCTTTTCCCGTGCAGCAGGCGGAACGACTCGCCTGGCAGAAGCTGGATTCTCTCGGCTTTCGGTTGCATGCGCACACCCCATTTGATGCCATAGTACAAAAGGTTGAGTCCGTAAACAATGACTTTAACACTCATCTGCGTTAGAGAGAGAAGGGAACCGGCGGACGGTTCGGGGAACCGTCCCTACCGCGCCGTCCCGGCCGATTACGCGCGTCGCCACACTTGATCGCACGCTTGCCCCTGCTAGGCGGATTTGCGGACCACAAGCTGGGCGTGGAGCAGAATCGTGTGCGGCGGGGTGTGCGGGTCGAGGATGCGCCTCATCAGGGTCTTCGCGGCCAGGATGCCGAGTTCCGTGCAGGGCTGGCGCACCGTGGTGAGGGCCGGGGTGAGCAGGCTGGCGTGCCGGATGTCGTCGAAGCCCGTCACCCGGATGTCGTCCGGCACGCGCAGCCGAAGCTCCCCCAGCGTGGCGATGAGCTGCGCGGCGGTCACGTCGTTGGCGCAGATGACGGCGTCAGGGCGGGCGGCTTTGGACTTGCCGATGACCGAGCGGACAAAGGCCTTGTCGCTGGCGTTCCCGTACGCGATCGTGGAGGGCGCCCACGGGATCCCCATGTTGACCAGCGCGTCGCACACGCCGGCGATCCGCTGCTGGACGGTCGGGGCGAGCCCCTGGTGGGTCATGAAGATGATTTTGCGGGCACCGGTCCGGAGGAGGTGGTCGGCGACGCGGTAGCCTGCGCTGAGGTTGTCGATGCCGACTAAGTCGTAGGGGCTGCGTTCGGGGAAGTGGACGATGTCCCGGTCCAGCAGGACGACCGGAGTCTGGCTGTCCTCAAGCATTTTTAAGATCTTGCGGTTGACGGCCGCGTGCTCCGGCTTGAGTTCCAGCAGGGGCTCAAGGAATACGCCCGCCACCTTCTGCCGGATATACTGGGCGCAGAGTTCCAGCAGGCGGGGCTCCTGGTCCTCCTCGACGTTGTCGGCGGCGGCGTTGCCGAAAAGCAGCGTATACCCCTGGTCCTGGCTGTACCTCGAGATGGCGGCGCAGATGGGGGTGAAGATCTCGATCGCGCCGTGGCTGGGGATGATCATGCCGAAATAGCCCTTCACGAGTTTCTTGCCGGCGTTCAGGAAGGTTCCCGCGCCCTGGCGCCGTTCGAGGTAGCCTTCGGCCCGGAGGTCGTTCAGGGCGTGCATGACGGTCGGGCGCGAGAAGCCGAAGCGGCTGACCAGCTCCGTCTCGCTGGGGAAGCGCTCGCCGTCCCGGTACTTGCCCGAGATGATCTCGTTCTTCAGCGTTTCGAAGACTTTCTGATGCTTGATGGTTACACCGGACCGACTCATGGTTTGGGCTCCTTCCGCAGGTGTACAGGCAAGGACAAAGTATACTTGTTCTAACAAGCAGATCAATCTGAATTTAGAAAAATGGCAACCAAGGAGAATTTAGGAGTTAGGAGTTAGGGTTTAGGAGTTGAATGCGCAACAACCCGCGAAAACAGGGCGTCCTTTTGAGT
>CAIXUF010001355.1 GCA_903922535.1 Candidatus Hydrogenedentota bacterium | reverse complement strand
GATCTTCGTCGCGTCAAAATCAGCGACACGACCATCCCGCTTCAGTATCCTGTTATACACACCGGAGTGATGTGCACCCTGCCCTTCTGGATGGCTGTGAGCAGCAACTTCCATATACCTATGCTCCCTCCGCATCAAATTATTCGCACCTTGGTCAGGTTTGCCGCCCGCCGCATCGGGCCGCAACAGGACTGATTCTAGCCGTAACAAACCACCATGTCAAGGGGTATCTTGGGAAAGGGCCACAATATGCTGTGGAAAAGTGGGGGATACGCGGTGGACAACATTCTGCGAAAAACGGCAAATACTGCAACCCATGGCCACGCAAGGGGTTGTGGGTTGCGCGGCAAGACGAACTTGGTCAGGAACACCCGTTCATGAACCTGCTGTCCGGTTTTAGACAATGCCAAAATGGGGTCGGACCGGAGAATAGGATCCCAAGGCCTTGACTTGTTTTGTCGCAAAGACGGTTATCTGTTACACTCGGCAGGCAAAAAACCATGCAAAGGAAACGGGTATGGATGCCTCCACAGAACCTTGGCTGCTTCTGTCAAATCATATTCGTGCCTATTGGGCCGCCTACATTCTCGGCTGCGCCATTGTGGCGCCATTGGTCTACTTCACCCGCAAACGCAGCACTCCATTTATATTATACGCAGTTGAAATATGCATCTATCTTTCAATAATGCACGTGCTTGCCCATCTGGCGGCTGTTCTCGCGGCTTGGTTCATGACCAATTCATCCGTCCACGTGCTGACCAAGGAGGGGGTGCCCAGTGACGCCGTCCATTGGTCCACTCCAGTGGTCAAGTTTTGGGACACGAGCCTGTATGATCCCCCCTGGTTCCTGTGGATGGAATTCGGTCTTATGGCCGTCATAGTTCTTCTCGTGTTGAAATATCGCCCCCTGCGCCCCAGAAAGGCGAAGCCGCGTTATAGCATGGACGGTTCCAGGAAGCGCGAATTGGAAAAATACGCCCAGTTCGTGGCCAATAAGAACAACCCAAAACGTTATACCGATGAATGGGCCGGGGAGGTGGCCAAAGTGTCGTGCGAAAGCCGTGTTCGCAGACAGTCAGGCACGACGATAGGCAGATCATCAAGCACTATAAACAAGCCCGACGCGTAAACGCCTGCTTCGAGCCCTGCTTGCGCAATAGAAGCATTCTCCAAATGCAGTGCGCGTTTCCAATCTTCAATGCCCCATGCACTTGTCGAACAGGTGTTTGTCTGCTACACTTGGTTTGCAGGGTCATTGCCAGAAGGAGACGTGTATGGATGAATTCGCAGAGAACTATTTTCTTTTTTCGGACTATGTCCGCGCCCATGCGGCCACCTGCACACTTGTGTGCGCCATAGCGCTGCCATTCATCTATTTCACGCGCAGACACTCTGGTCCCATCATCTTAAGCACCGTCGAAATAAGCATTTATGTTGTAACCATGCACGTTGTCTTCTACCTGGTGGTCCCTGTTGCGGCTTGGTTCAGGACCAATTCATCCGTTTACGCGCTGACCAAGGAGGGGGTGCCCATTGATGCCGTCTTTTGGTCCACTCCACTGGTCAGGTTCTGGGACAAAGATTTGTACGACCCCCAGTGGATCATGTATGTGGAATGCGGGTTCATGGTCGCCATTATTCTTGCCATACTCAAGTTCCGTCCTGTACGCATCCCACGAGCGAAACCGCGTTCTACCATAAACGCCAACAGGAGGGACTTGGCAATCCGCGATGCGCAGGCTCTGGCCCGCAAATATGGTGCAAAGCGTTATGCCGATGAATGGGCAAGAAAGCCGGCCAAGTCGCCGCGCAAAGGCTTCTTCAGCTAGTAATCGTGCAAATCAGCCCGATGTGTAATTGCTTGCTTCGGGCTTTGTTCACGCACTAGACGCATTTTCAAGATGCGACTCCTCTTCACTGTTCGCAGGCTAAGTCAAGCTTTTATAATTAGTTGCGCCAAATCGGATCGTTGTCATGGATTGGGGTTCTGTTGACAATAGTGTTGGCAGATCGGCCGCTTGCGTGTATAATGGTCATGTGGTTTCAGGTTTATCTCGGATGGACGGACCGTCATGCCCGGAGGAATGCGTTGGTGAGTTCAACTGCCTATTTGTGGGCGATGGTGGGCGTCATCCTTCTTGTGGCCTTGATTAGTGTGCCGTCATTGTTTACACGTAAGTGTCCGCGTTGCGCCGCCCGCAACCGGATCGAGGCGAAACAGTGCGAAAAATGCGGAGAAACATTTCCCGCGGATGAAGTTTAACGGCGGGACGGGTTGTGCCGGGACTCCCCGGCCGATCCGGTGCCTGGAACAAAGGAAGGCAGGGTGCCGTGGCTGAGATGATCCGATGTCCTTTCTGCGGTAAAGAGACCGGTTCGGGATTGCGCAACTGCGCCCATTGCGGGGGGCCCCTGCAGACCGTTGGGTCGCTCATCCCGCCCAAGCCGGGATTTCGGGCGCAGACCTGTCCCAACTGCGCCCGTCCCGTTCAACCGGGCGACATTATCTGTTTGGCCTGCGGCACCAATCTTCTTACGGGCCAAAAAATCGTGATGGAGAACAAGGCCCCGCAAAAGGCTGGGGGCGGCGGCATGCTGCGCTGGCTTGGGATGGTCGCAGGGGGGCTGTTCCTGGTGGTGTTGTTGGGCGGCGGCGGCTTTCTGGCCGCACGCATGCTGCGGAACCCTGTCGACAGCGCCAGGCAGCTTGCGGCGCAGGGAAACATCCCCGAAGCCCTCAACAAACTTCAGGCGTACGTGCAGAACAAGTCGGGTGACCGTGATGCGCGGGTGCTGCAAGGCAAGCTTTTCTGGCAGGGGCAGCAGTATGCCAAGGCGGCCGACGCCCTGGAGGCGGCCTACAAGCTTGACACCAAGAACGCGGAAACCGGTTTCTTGGCCGTGGTCGCCGCCGGACGTTTATCCGGAGACGACGGCTTGAAGAAGCAGGCGGTCATCCTGCGTGAAATACTCGCTGGCACCCCCGGCAACGAACATGCCGTGCGCCTGCTCGCCATGACACTCGGCGCGCTGGGCGATTTCAGCGCCCAAGACACGCTGTCCCAGGACCTGCGCGACAATCCGGCGCTTGCCGACGGGTCTCTCCAAACGACCTTTGGCGTGGGGCGCGCCCTGCAGCGCGGTCTGCCCGAGGCCGAGGAAATGCTGCGCAAGGCGCGCGCCGTCGCGCCCGAAAGCGGTGACGCCGCCGCCGCCCTGGGGTTTGTGCTCAACCTGGAGGGCCAGTCGGAGGCCGCCGAGGAGGCCCTCGCCAAGGCCGTCGAACTCAACACCAGCGTTGCCGGCATGGCAAAGATGCAGCTTGGCATGCTCTACCTGCAGAGCGGCAAGTATGAAAAGGCGCTGACCCTGTTCAACGGGGCCAAGGCGGAACTCAAAGACGACCCGCGGCAGCCCTTTTACGCCGCCCTTGCGCTCGAACTCACCGGGCTGGGAACGGAGGCGCTCGTCGAGTACGAGCGCATTTCCACCGGAAACGGTCCCTTTGCCGGACCCGCCGCGCTGCAAATGGCCGGACTCTACGTCAAGAAGAACCAGCCGGACAAGGCACTGCTCTCCGTGCGCCGCGCCACGGAACTGGGCGTGTCATCGGCGCGGCTGTTCACCGTGCAGGGGCAGGTGCAGGCCCAGCAGGCCAACCCGAACGAGGCGGAACAGTCTTATCGTCGCGCCATTCAGGCCGACGCGAACTATCCCGGAGCCCACCTTGAACTGGGCCTGATGCTGGTCGGCAAGAACGCCGTGGCCGACGGCGTCCGCGAGTTGGACCGCTATTTGGAGCTTACCGCGGACAAGGCGGCCGGAACGCCGCGACGGAATGAAGTGGAACTTCTTGTAAACCAGTTGAAACAGACCGAGAAGACGTCCTGAACCCAGGCGGACCGGAGGAGAGAACGGGTTATGGCGATTCGAAAACAGATTGCGCTCGTCGTGGTTCTGGCGCTGCTGGCCGCGTTGCCCGCGGCGGCATGGGGACCGCGCGGCCAGGCGGCCATCGTCAGCACGGCGATGAACCTGCTGTCCAAGAACGGTGACGTGCCCCTGGTCCGGCTGTCCGGCGAGATCAAGGCCGGCGCCGCCGTTTCAGTGTCGGAGTTGGAACTGTCCTATCCGGACCTTGCCAACAACCCAATCCAGGCCGTGGAGTCGGAGATGGCCCTGCTTGCCGCCATGCGACAATCCCGCGTCGACACCTATTATGCCTACCGCATGGGCGTGGTCGGCAAGGTGGTGGCGATGATTACCTCTCCCATGCGCAGCGCGCAGGTCAACTACCGCAACCAGTACAATGAGGACACGGACAAGGCACTCCAAGGCGTGCAGCTTAAGCAGTCGCCGCGCAAAGACGTCGATTCCCGGACCTACTTCCAGAATGTGCTGCTTGAGGCCAGGGCCAGCGACGAAATGATCCTGAAACAGTACCAGAACGGCGTGGGTTTCAAGGGCATTGCCGCGGCCACATTGCCGGCCGACGCCAGCCGTTCCGTCGCCGCCGTTTGTGACGTGTGGTGGACCATCCTCTCCTCCAAGACCGTGCCGGGCGGCGTTTCCGAGGCGCAAATGCAGCGGTATGTGCTCGACGCCTACGCGTTCTTCATCAAGCGGCACAGCGAGAAGGAAATCGACCAGGCGAACGCGCAGTACGCGGCGGTGACGCCGATCACACCCGATATGCGCGCCAAGATTGGCGATCTGCTGCTTGACGCGGGCTTCCAGGAACGGGCCATCAAGGAGTACGAAACCGTCATTGCCAATGCGCCCGACCGCCGCGACGTCGTGCAGAAAGTGTCCGACTTCTACGTGGCCAAGGGCGACGCCGCCCTCAAGGAAAACAAGCTGGAGGATGCGCGGGCCGCCTTTGAGAAGGCCACCAAGGCCAATCCGCTGCACGACACCGCCGAGGGAAAGCGCCTCCAGGCGGAGAACCTTATTCTTGAGCGCGACGCGCGGCTGGCCGCGCAGCAGGCCGCCATTCAGCGGGCTAATGACATGCGCGACCTGGCCGAACAGGAG
>CAIXUF010001354.1 GCA_903922535.1 Candidatus Hydrogenedentota bacterium | reverse complement strand
TCCCAAACCATAAAGCCCTCCTGCGAGAGGCCGGCAAGGAGGGGGAAGCGGTGGCCGTGTTCGCCCGGCGCGAAGCGCTCGCCCTGGCCGATGGGGTCGAAGGTGAGCACGGCCAGACCGTGCCTGGCCATGCCGATACAGAATGCGCGCGGGTCTTTTTCCGTCTTGCCGCCGTACCAGTGGCCGAGCACATAGAGCACGCAGGGGAGGGGGCGGTCCGCGTCCTTCGGCAAATACAGATGCGCGGGGACGGGTATGCCCGGCCAGGCCTCGTAGATAATCTTCTCAAGCGTATAGTCCGGACCATCGAGCGTGCCCATGCTTTGCGCGTTGAGCGGTTTGCGCTCCGGAAGCGGGTCAAGGCCAAGCGAGGGCAGTAGTGTGTCGCGCAGTTCTTTTTGCCGCGCGGTCCATGCATCGGCGGAATCCACCTTCGGCAAACCCGCCTGGGCCTCTTTCGTGAGCGCCTGGATGTGCTTGTACATCTGCGCACGGAGGGGAGAGTCCTTCTCCCATTTCGCGGCCGCGTCACCGATTGGCCTGTCAGCCTCGCCGGCTGTCGGCCGGGCTAAGGCCGCTTCCGTCTCCGCGAGTTCGGAGTTGTACAGCGGCAGCAGGTCCTTCCATCCATAGGGGCAGGGCAGTTCCTTGCTTGGGTTCCACGCGGGCACATCGCTCAGGCTCTCGTAGGTGTTGTTGGTCAGCTTGGTCAGATGGCGAAAATCACTCACGGACGCGCGCAGACTGTCCAGACAGGTCTTTGCATTTGCGGGGACATCCACGCCGGCACCCACGAGTGCTTTGGCAACCGTCGCCTTGGATTTGTTTGCATAGAAGCGGGCCACGGCCTGCACGGCCGCCGCGTCGGTGGCGATGTTACGCGCGTCTTCGCGGTTGTCTGTGGCGGCGTCGGCGCCCTTCTTCGCGGCTTCAACGGCCTTCCCGGCCTCTGTTTCCTTCTGTGCAAGGAATTCGGCGGGGCTTGTTTCCGCGACCGTCTTTCCGTCCTTCATCGCGGCGATATACTCGGGCATGCGCGCCACACCGGTTGTTGGCAGGAAGGGAATGCCCGGTGCTGCGGCCAATTGGCCCATGGTGGCGCCTGCGGAAACCACCGTATGGTTGTCATTGCCGATCCAGAGCAGGCGCTGGATCGCGGGCAGCACGTCTGCGCCCGCCTCAAACGACTCCAGGAGCGGCGCGGCCGCGGCTTCGCCATAGCGCTTCGCAAGCACACCCTGCCAGTACTGCCGTTCCGCGTCGGGATTACGGTCCGGGTTCCATGCATAGCGGCCCCACATTTCGAACCAGAGCCGGTCGCGGTGCCACTGCAATTCGGGCGCGTCCGTTTTGTCGCAGCCGTGGGGCCAGCGCCAGGCCTTGCGCGGATAGAGATGCAGGCCGGTCGCGCCCGCGCCCACGGCGCTCTGCATGCATTTTTGGATGTACGAGGGCGGATTCCAGCGGAATGGCTCCAGATTGCCGAGGCAGTGGATGTTGACCACGTGGTTGCCCGTGACGGCGGCCCAGTCCTTTGCCGCGGGATCAATCTCCGTGCCCGCGATCATCTCGACGTTGAACTTGTGCTCCGTGTACAGGCGCGGATAGTGGCCCACAAGCCGTTTCATGTGCTCCAGGTCAATGCCCCAGGCGCGCACCATGATCGGCGGTGTCTTGCCGGTGCGCTTGACCGCCTCGAAGATGACGTTGTTGATCCAGTCTGAGGTGTACTCCAGTTGCAGTGCCTCGCCGGGGCATACGTAGAGGCCGATGCCGGGAAACTCGCTGACAAAGCGCTCGATGCAGTAGCCCGTGTATTCGGTGAGCAGGGGGGTGGGTTTCGGGTTCCACGCGGGCAGGCCGTGCGCCTTCTGAAAGTAGACCGACGTGTGAATGTTGTAGAACTGGAACATGAGCCAGATGTTGCGCTTTGCGGCCTCCGCGCCGAGCCACATCAGCATGTCATGGTTGCGCGCGATCAGCGCGGGGTCCATGCCCGCCTGCGCCTCGGGGTACTTGTCCAGCTTCACGAAATAGTCGAAGGGGTGGCCGTTCCAGAAGGCGATATAGTTGAACCCGTTCGCCGTGAGGAAATCGAGATACTCCGTCCACAGCGCCTTGTCATAGAAGAACGGGAATTCCTCCGGCGTCACCGGGTAGTCATAGGTGCCCAGTTTCATGAGCAGGATGCAGGTGCCGCGCAGGCTCAGCCGTGGCCCGTCTGTCACGTCCAAGCCATCCGGCAGACGGCCCAGTTCGCGAACGCGCCGACCCAAATCGAGACAGCCGTACAGCGCGCCCGCCCCGTCGAAGCCCTCCACCCGCGCGCGCCCGTCCGCCACGGTGAGCCGGTACCCCTCAGGCTTCCCCGTGGACGCGGTAGTCACCGAAACTTCCAACTGCGACGCGTTCAAACCGGACTGTTCCAGCGCGGCCGTGGCCTGCGTCACGCCCCATGTGACACGCGGGTCGTCGTTGACACCTTCGGCGGCAAAGGCGGTGGAGGCACAGGACAGCACGGCAGCCAGTAGAAAGACAGGTTTCATGTTCCGATTCACCTTTTTGGCCTGGGCAGGCATGGGTGCCTGTTTTCGGCAAGTGGCTATGATGGCATGCCCAAGGCCAAGAGTAAAAACAGGCGCGGGGCGGAGATCGGCAGGCGCTGACCCGCAGTGCGCGGGAAGCTTTCTTCTCCCGCATCGGGACAGAATATGGGAGCAGAAAACCCTCCTGCCGTCACTTTGGTTCATCCATTTCCCGGATGGCCCTTCCTATTACGCACGCCGACGAAAGTTTATCGTGCCGTCGCGAAACATTTTACCGCTGGCGATTGTACTTGTGATGGGAAGACCAGTTGATCGACTGGGCGTTGAGCGGTAAATCGAACGTTGAAAGGAGACACGGTGTATTTTTCTCATCAGGCAAAATGGGCGTGGTCGTTTCCCCGCCTGAATATACTAAAGTATCTTCGGATTCCGGCCCGGCTTGTGATGGCGTTTTTGTGGACACTGCTCGGCGCACTGGCGCTGGCGTGCATTTGGCCCCTTGAATTTGTGGCGCGCGAAAAGGCCCGACTGTTGCAGCGCCGCGTCGCGCGCGCCTGGGTGAGGGGCGTGCCGCACATTCTGGGCACGCGCATCATCGTCAAGGGTCCGGTGCCGAAAGCCCCCTTCTACCTGATTGGAAACCACATTTGCTGGATAGACTTCTTCGTGACGCAGAACACTGTGGATGCCGTGGTCGTCACTGACAAACTGGTGGATGAGGTTCCCGTGCTGGGGGCGATCCTGCGCGCCTTGGACATCATTGTCATCGGCCGTTCCAGGGGCGAGGTCTATGAGGTGAACCAAAGGATTACGGAGGCGATGCTGGCCGGGAAAAGCATCGTCATGGCCCCCGAGGCCACCGTCTCCCTGGGACGCCGCGTGTATCCGTTCCATTCCTCGCTGCTGGAGCCGGCCGTGCGCCTCCACCGCCCCGTCCACTACGCCAGCCTTACCGTGCGCACCCCGGACGGCTATCCCCCCGCGTCCCAGGCCGTGGTGAAACCCGATCCAGAACACCCGCTGCCGGATGTGGAGCTGGGGAACTGGGGCGCGCCCGATCGCGGCGTTGTGGGGTACCTTTCGGACCTGCTGGGCCTGCCGTGGCACGAATTCACCATCCATTTCGGCGAGCAGCCCATTGCCGGCACAAACCGCAAGGTTCTTGCGAGGGACTTGCAGTATGCCGTGGAGCGGATATTCACCCCGGTCGAGTAGGACCGGCTAGCCGCCGACAAAGCAGCGCACAATTCCCCGGAAATCGGGGCCCTGCACATGGGTTTTCTCCCCGATCTTGGGGACCTCAAACGGCGCATAGGCCCGATCCTTGAAGACCACCCAGCGCAGCGACGGGTCTTCGAGCGGGACGTCGAAGCGGAAAGCCACCTGCGTCGGCCTGCCGTCCTGCGTCACGGCCTCCACGTTCGCCTCGAATCCGGACAGCCGCACGGTGTCGCCCGCCTTCATCGGGCTGGCGGCCGGGTCGCGAAACACCTGGCACCAGGGGCGTGTCAGGAACGTGTCGTCCATGTTGAACACGAGCGTGCGGTCATCCCGCCGGAGAATGTCAACGGAATGAACGCCCGCGCACAGGGTCCGGCAGTGCCTGGGCACGGACTCCTTCATTGCCGCGCGCATGACGGGAAGCGTTGACCCCAGCAGGTCGGCGGGGCTGTACACAATGAGAAGCGTTTGCTCCTTCAGTTTGGCGTCGTTCGGGGCCCCCGCATTCAGCTTGCGTGCGGCCTGTTCCGGCATGACAACGGCCATATAGCTGTTGACCGGCATGGCAACGGCGGGAAGCACCAGGTGTACCGCCAGCCAGATACCGACAAAAACCTTTGCCAAACACCGTCCCCGCAGCGTCTTTTCACGCTCCCCCAGGAAATAGCGGCCAAGGAACAGGGCAACCAGCGCCGTGGCCCCGATGCCGGGGTTCATCAACTCGCGTCCCTGGGGGATGGTCGTGCATACCGGCAGCGCCGACAGCATCATGCCCAAAGCCCAGAACCGGGCCGTGGCATCCTCCTTCATTAGCGGCCACAAAACACGCCCAACAACAATCAAAACAGCCACAAACACCACCCAAACAGCATAAAACAGCGTTTGTGAAGGAAGGAAATTGTAGACCGAGGGGTCGGTCGTGATGAACTGGCAGAAGAAGAAAAGCGGCAGATGGTGGAACAAGTCGCCCAGGAACACCCAGGGCTGCACCACGGGGTCCGTGTACAGCATCGTTTGCGCGACGCCGTAGCCAAGATGCTGATAGACCATGCGCCAGACCACCACGATAAAGAGATAGGGGAGCAGTCCGGCGACGCGCTTGTGCAGTGGTCCCTGTTCCAAAAACAGCGCATATGCGAAAAGATACGCTCCGGCGCTGACGGTGGCTTCCGATCCGGTCAACCCGACGGCGAGCATAATCCACGCCAGGTACATGCTGATGCGGGAATTGTTCCGGCGCCATTTGTCATGGAAATAGATGACGAGCACCATGAAGACGCTCGACAGCATGGCGTTGCGCGTCGCAATCCAGCCCACGGCCAGCGCATGATTGGGATCAAGCAGATAGATCAGCCCCGCCAGCCCCGCCACCCACGCCGATTGGAACATCCGGCGGTAGAGTCCAACAAGGACAAAGACCAGCAGGGCATACCACAGCAGGTTGTGCGCGTGCATGACCCATGCGCGGTCACCGAAAACCTTCCAATCGAAGTATTGGGTCAGTCCGGTGAGCGGCCGCCAAAACGCGATTTTCCAGTTGGAGGGCGTCCACCAGGGAAGAAAGCCGCACTCCATTCTGGCCAGGTTCTGTGCTGGATCGCCGTCGCTGAACACGCAAGTGTCCAAAAGCTTCCCTTGAACTCCTGAAAGCCCCGGAAATCCCTGAAAACGAAGCCGGATAAGATGATCGTCCTGATAGTAGCCGCTCCAGACGGCGGGCAGGGTGAAGGCAATGGCCGCCAACGCCAGCAGCAATGCCGCCCGCTTCCCTCCCAAGAGCGAAACAAACGGCTGCAAAACGGCATTGAACCGGCCCGTGCCCGGCAACAGGGAATCTGGCATGCAAAGTCCTCCGCGTAAGAATAAAGAAATGCTGTCAAATATACCGTTGTGCACCGCGATCGTTAGCCAACCCAAAGAACAGCCTCCGCCCGCCAAGCCGTTCCCGCCGGAGGACAGCTTGCCGCGTTCTTCTTGATCGCCGATTTTGGCCAAACACACCCCATTGACGGACAAGTCAGGGCGTTCTATAATCAGCCTTGAGGCGCCCGTCGCCGACGGGCAACGCCCCATTTGGGTCATGCCGGAAACAACGGAACACCGGGGGTGCCGATCATGCCATTGCCGACACGAAGCAATCCGTACAGTTTTGACGCATTTCTTGAATGGCGAAACGGTTTCGACTACTACCGTGACGATGCATTCCTGCAACAGGCGGTGAGGCACTTCGCGGGCGGAGAGTGGGAACTGGTCGATGCCGAAGCCCGCAAATTCTCGCCCAAGGTGTCCTTCCTCTGGCGCGACATCTCCGACGCCAGCGCCCGGCCCGAGAAGCGGCCCTTCATGCTGCATCACGACGCGCACAACCACCGCATCGACCGGATCGTGCGCCCGGGCGAAACCGAACTCATGGAGAAGGGGCTCTTCTCCGAGGCGCTTTTCTCCAGGAACACCCCCCCCTGGGTGCGGCTTGTCAAGCAGTACATGATTCACGAAAACGGCGAGGCCTGCATGGCCTGTCCCATGGTCTGCACCGAAGGCATGGTCGCGCTGCTTGACCGCTATGCAGACACGCCCGAGACGCTCCGCATCCTCCAGCACTGCAAAGAGGGCATCGACGGCGATTTCGCCATCGGCGGCCAGTTTGTCACCGAGATCCAGGGCGGTTCCGACATCCCCGCAGGCGTGCTGGAGGCGGTGGAGGAGGACGGCGTCTGGCGTCTCTACGGCACCAAGTTCTTCTGCTCCGTCGCGCATGCCGACTACGCGCTCGTCACGGGCAAACGCCCCGGCTCGGAGGACACCTCCATCTTCGTCGTCCCGGCATGGCTGCCGGGCAACAAGGCCCGCGAAATCCGCAACGGTTACACGATAGACCGCATCAAGTGGAAGATGGGCACCAGCGAACTGCCCACGGCCGAAATCACCTACAAAGGTGCGATCGGCTGGCCCGTCGGGCCCATGGACCGCGGCGTTGCCAACATTGTCGGCATCGTGCTCACCACCTCGCGCCTCACCGTTGGCATATCGGGCGCGGCAAGCATGGCCCGCGCCGTCCGCGAAGCCACCGAATACGCAGAATTCCGCACCGCCTTCGGCCGTCCCATTGCCCAGTTTCCCCTCCTCGCCAACCAACTCCGCGGCATGGAGCGCGACGCCAGGCGCAGCACGGCCGGCGCGTTCAAAGTTTACGGAGCCACCTTCCAGTTGGAAGGCGGGCTCATTGGCGGCCTGCCCAAAGACGCCTCGCTGGAGTCGCGCAAAGCCGGTTTCGACGTGCGCGAACTGATCATGCTCCAGAAAATGTGCACCACCCGCGACTGCATCGACGTTTTGCACAACGCCATAAGCGTCTTTGCCGGCCACGGCGTCATTGAGGACTTTTCCTCCCTGCCCCGCCTCTTCCGCGACGCCGTGATCAACGAACAGTGGGAAGGCCCGCGGAACACGCTGCTCACCCAGGTCCACCGTGACCTACAGCGCGTCGCCGACTGGTATCCCCCCGCCGACTTCGTTGCCCACATCCTGAATGGCGGCGACAAGGCCGTGATTCAGGCGCTGGGGCAGGAGCTCACCGAACTCGTTGCCCACCCAAGCCTGATGGAGATGGACGCAAAGACCCTCTCCATCTGCGAACGCTGGGACAGCTTCTGCCACAGCCTCTTCCACGCCTATCAGGACCTTGCCCTGGCCGAAGTGGAGGCGGGCTGCTGATCCATCAAGATGGCTGGCGCACGGCACGGATGAATGCCATCACCGGCAGGCATCAGGTATCTCCGCGCTCTTTGCGTTGCCAACATGCACGTGGGATTGAACGGCGTGACCGTCTGCCGTAGACTGAACGCGGCGTAAAGGTCCACGGCGGATCCCGCTTCCAAAGGAAATCCTGTTGACCAGTGACCCGAATCGGGACTTGGACGGACAAGAAGACGCGATGCCCCTTTCTCATGAAGAACGGGGACTGATACAGGCGAAGCGAAGCGGAGACGTGTCTGTCCCCGTTCTTCGCACGGACTTCTGGCGATACAACGGACCGGGCAGGTCCGGAAGGAGGAGACAGCCATGCAAGAACCCCACAGGCTCGCACACCCGATTTCCCGGCGGACCTTCCTGCAAAGCTCGGCGCTTGCCGCCGGAGCGGCCGCAACAGGGTTTCCCTTCATCGCGCGCGGCGCAAGCCCCAATGAGAAGCTCAATATCGCCGTCATCGGCGCGGGCGGCCGCGGCGGGTCCAACCTGGAGTCGGTTTCCTCGGAGAACATCGTGGCGCTGTGCGATGTGAACGCGAAGGCACTGGCGGCGGCCGCGGCCAAGTTTCCCAAAGCGCGGATAATCAGCGACTTCCGCAAGCTCTACGACTTCGCAAACGAGTTCGACGCCGTGGTCGTCAGCACCTGCGAGCACACGCACGCCTTCGCCACGCTGCCCGCCCTTCAGCTCGGCAAGCACGTCTACTGTGAGAAACCGCTCACGCACGACGTGTGGGAGGCGCGCGTCATCCGCGAGGCGGCGGAGAAGGCCAAAGTGGCCACGCAGATGGGCACGCAGATTCACGCGGGAGACAATTACCGCCGCGTGGTCGAACTCATTCAATCCAATGCCATCGGCCCCGTGCGCGAGGTGCACGTCTGGGTCGGGCGCGCCTGGGGATGGCAGTCCAAAGAGGAGGCAGACCAGGCCAAGGACATCGTGTTTGTGCAGGAACGGCCTGCGGAGGCCTCGCCCATCCCCGAGGGGCTCGATTGGGACCTGTGGGTCGGGCCAGCGCCCATGCGGCCGTTCAACGAGGTCTACTTCCCCGGTCCGAAGTGGTACCGGTGGTGGGACTTCGGCAACGGCACCATGTCGGACCTCGGCAGCCACTGGATAGACCTGCCGTTCTGGGCGCTCGGGCTGAAGGCACCGCTGACCATAACGCCCGAGGACGGGCCGCCATCGCATCCGGAGATCGCGCCCGCGTCGATGCAGGTTGCGTACGAGTACGGCCCGCGTGGCGACCAGCCGCCGCTGCGGCTGACCTGGTACCAGGGGAAGTACAAGCCGGCGCTTTGGAATGACGGGACCATCCCCAAGTGGGACAGCGGCGTGCTGTTCGTCGGTGACAAGGGCATGCTGCTGTCGGACTATGAGAAGCACGCACTGCTTCCCGAGACGCAGTTCAAGGATTTTCAGCCGCCCGAGCCGTTCATCCCCAAATCCATCGGCCATCACGCCGAGTGGATTCACGCCTGCAAGACCGGCGATCCCACGACCTGTCATTTCGGGTATTCGGGCTGGCTTACCGAGGCCAATCATCTCGGCAATGTGGCCTACCGCGTGGGCAAGAGGCTCGAATGGGACCCCGAGACCATGCACGCAAAGAACGCCCCCGAAGCAGACCCCTTGATCCGGCGAGAGTACCGCGCGGGCTGGAAGCTGGTATAACACAAGGCGAAACCTGACACAGCGGCTTTTATTGACTGCGGTGGCCATGCCGCCGCTTTTACTTGACGTGGCAGTATTGCGATGGCTGGAGTGTGGTCTCCGCAAGAGAAAGCGGCGGCATGGCCACCGCAGTCAAAAGAAATACGTGCATTGGCTATTGCGTCAATCAGCTATAGTATTGCGAGATTTGCGAACTGACACGATATAACCACTCAGAAAGGGTGCGACCATGAAACACACATTGATGGATAGACGGGATTTCTTCAAGACCACCGCGGCGGCAACGCTTGCCGCCGGTGTCGCGGGTTCCCCGCTTATGGCGACTGCGGCGGAACCCACCGGTTCTCTGAAAAAGGCGCTGCAACTCGGTATGCTGCCGAACGGTTTGTCCGATGCGGACAAGTTCAAACTGGCGAAGGCCTGCGGCTATGAGGGCATCGAGGCTTCCCCGATGGAGGACCTCGACGCCGCGAAGAAGATGGGGGAGACCGCCCGCGCGGCGGGGATACGCATCCAGTCGGTGCTCTACGGCGGATGGGAAGCCCCGTTCTCCGATCCCGACCCTGCGGTGATCGCAAAGGGGCTGAAGGGCATGGAGACAGCCCTACGCACCGCCCACGCGATGCAGGCCGACGCCGTGCTGCTCGTGCCGGTGGTCGTCAACGCCAAGGCCACCACCGCCGAGGCCTTCGAACGCTCGCACCAGCACATCCCCAAACTGCTCCCGCTTGCCGAAGAACTCAAGGTGATTATTGCCATCGAGGAAGTGTGGAACGGTTTCCTGCTCGACAACCCCCGCGAATTTGCACGCTACGTCGACGAGTTCAAGAGTCCCTGGGTCGGCGCCTACTTTGACGTCGGCAACGTGCTCAAGTACGGGCCGCCGGAAGAATGGATTCGAATCCTCGGCAAGCGCATCGTCAAGGTGCATCTGAAAGACTTCAAAAAGCAGGGAGAGAAATGGGTCAATCTCCGCGACGGCGACGTGAACTGGCCCGAGGTCCGCAAAGCCTTCCGCGAAGTCGGCTACGCCGGCTTCGTCACCCCCGAACTGGCCGGCGGCGACGAGAAATACCTGCGCGACCTGTCGCAGCGGATTGACCTGATTGAGGTGGGGAAATAGGGAAGACTCGTTACGTCTTCGCGGACACGCAGAAACAGAATCGAAGGAACTTGAAAGGGCGGGTTATGGCGGGTGATCTCCTGATTCCCGCCCGCATGGTGGGTGAAAAAGTGCTGACAGTGTCCGCACAATTGGCCGTCGCCCGCGAAAAACTCCTTGGTTGTCTTTATTCCCCCGTTGTGGCGTGGTCTCCGGACCACGCCACTCTTCCGACCGCAGGTCTCTTCTTCCTTTCACGGCACCTCCGACACCGCCGGTCTTGGCAACCCACACGACATCCCATGGCCGTCCGTACAGAGCGCTTCTGGAAACGGAAACTCGACTACATCCATGCGAATCCCGTCCGCAAGGGGCTTGTGCAGTATCCCGAGGATTGGCGGTTTTCATTCGCCCGCCACTACGCCACAGGCGACAGTGCGGGAAACGACGTCAATATCACGCAGATTACCTGGTGAAAAGGAGACCTGCGGTCGGAAGAGTGGCATGGTCGGGAAACCACGCCACAACAGGGGGATGGGTATCCGGGCAAGCTCTTTTCCGGCTTTTGACTCGCCGCGACAGGTGTCCTATTATAGTGTCTCCTGACGAACGGAGTCTGGACCGCGGGATGTTTCGCGTCGCGACCGCGCCCCGCATGTATTTCGGCGCGCCAATGGGACCGTCCCGACAAACGGGGGATATCGCTGATGGAGCACGGAGCACGTTTTCTGAAGTGTGACCTCCACATGCACACGCCTGCAGACCCAGCAGGATGGTCGGGGGTGGGCATGGGGGATGCATTATCGGACAAGCAGAAGGCGGCAGAAGAGTATGTTCGGCACTGCTACGAGCAAAAGTTAGAGCTTGTCGCCATCACCGACCACAATTTTGCTTCAAAGGATTTTCTTTTCTTTCTGCGGCAAGCTGTCGTGCAGATGTCCACCGACTATGGCTACGAACTCACGATCATGGCCGGGTTCGAGATCCAGGCGGACGTGGGTAAGGGGGTTCATGTATTGGCCGTCTTCGACCCGACAGTGCAAGACGAAGAAGTTGACCACATACTGACCCAGTGTGGTGTGCCCCTTCCGCGATTCGACGGAAAATGTCCGCGGCCGTCACCCCAAAGACTGGTCGATATTCTACATACCGTTCAGGCTCTGGGAGAAGGGGGAGCGCGGGGAATCGTTATCTTTCCACACTGCCAGTCCAACAAGGGAGTATTCGACAACGACCAATTGGCCGATTGGCTACAACAGGAGGAGTACAAGAATCCGGACCTTCTTTGCGTCGAGGTGAGCAAGCCGGTGGAGCAGATGCCGTCGACCTGGCAAAGGCTATTCAAATGCGATGACCAATGTCAGGAACAATGGCGGCGCTCTCGTCCTCTTGCCTGTATCATGTCATCGGACGCAAAGGATTATGGCGACAACAGCGTCCCACATAACATTGGATGGCGATACACTTGGATAAAGTTATCTCGTTGTACTGCCGAAGGTCTCCGTCAGGCCTTCCTTGCCCATAAGTCTAGGATTCGCCTTTCTGATCCAGAATTCCCACGTGTCCACATCTCTGAGATGCACGTCAGTAACTGCAAATTCTTTGCACAACGCCCCTTTGACGTTCCGCTCAATCGACAATTCAATGCAATAATCGGAGGAAGAGGCACGGGAAAATCAACGATTTTGGAATACATGCGGTGGGCCCTACATGATCAGCCTCCAGATGTTCCCGAAGGCGATACGGAGGTCCCCCCATATGCCAAGAACCGCGCGAAAATAATCAGCGAGACCCTTCAACAGCAGCCTGAAGACACCCATGTTACGGTGACCTTCTGTGTGAACGAGACACCCCACATTGTGACACGTTATGTCCGGTCAGACCGCACAACCCTCAAGATCGGATCTCAGCCAGAACGGGAGACCAATGCGGATGAAGTGCGGCGTCTCATTCCGTTGCAGGCCTACAGCCAGAAGCAGTTATCCACCCTTGCCGTGAGGATAGAGGAACTCCGCCGCTTGATCGAGTCTCCGCTCCAGGAGCGACTGCGAGGTCTACAAGAGCAGATCGAAGACCTCAAGAGGGAGATTCAGCGCTTCTTCACCAAACGAGGCACAATAAAGGCGTTCGAAGCCCGAATAAGAGCAGCAGAGGCCGAACGCACTTCCAAGAAGGAACAGATAGAAGCTCTAAGGACTCGCGCATAAATAACATGACTAATTTCTGGCATCAGCGTGGAGATATGGTGTAGTTCCAGTCTCCATGAAAGTCCCCTTTGCGAATCCGAATTGCCTTGAGTTGGGCATCACTTACCACAAC
>CAIXUF010001353.1 GCA_903922535.1 Candidatus Hydrogenedentota bacterium | reverse complement strand
GCCACAGCCAGCGAAAACGGCCGCACCACATCCGTCACCAGGCCGTTGCCGGCCGCGACATTCCGCGCCAATTGGGCGTGATCCCACGCGGTCGCCTGCTGCAGGCCTTGATACTTCACAGCCATCACCAAAATGAACAGGCCGACCGGCACCAACATCAAAATGATGAGGCCGAAGAAAACACGCATCCCAGATTCGGTGTCACCGCTCTGCGAATCATGTCGGGGTGTCGGCAGTTTCATAATCGCGCCGACCCCGGCGCCGCGGGTGTCTGGCAGGCGGTAAATTAACCTGATCGAACGGCTTTGTCCAGTTCAACCAAGCCGGCGGGCGCATCTTGACACTGCCGCCATAATGGGGGCGTGAACGGTTCCCCACCCGAGTCACGGAACAAACAAGGAGGGCAGGATGAAGAACTCGGAAACGGAAGCCGCTCGTTCGCTGTGGGAGATCGAGGCCGAGGTGTTGGTCGAAGGTCAGGAGTGGATGCGCCAACGCCTCCAACAGAAGTTGCAGCAGGCTGCCGACCAGCACGGTCGGGTTTTTCCCCCACAACGGTCGGCGGCTTTGGCACGCCAAAGCGCAACGGATGCGCCTGCGCACCAGCGTCGGCGGCGTGGAACTCACGGTTTGGCACGGGACTGATCCCGCCACGCGGCGGTGGGGTTGTCCGATCCGCCAACGCTGGGGCTTGACGCCGCATCAGCAATGCAGTCCGACGCTGGCAGACAAACTGGCCTTCACCGTCACGGCGACCAGCACCTTTGCCCAAGCCGCCGCCGTGGCGACGAAATGGGGGTGTCCGTCCGATGATGCGACGCTGCACGCCTTGACGCAACGGCTCGGCGCGCGCGCTGAAGCGCAGACCCAACAACGCCTGACCCAACCGGCGAGCGCGGTCGCTCCGCAACGGGCGTCCACTGCCGTGGGCGTGTTGTTGGTGGATGGCTGGCAAGTGCGGCAACGCGGCCCGGGTTGGGGGCGGATCAAGACGCAGCAACCCCGCGTGGAATGGCACGAATTGAAGACCGGCGTGTTCTATCGTCACGAGCAGGCAGCGCACACCGCCGGGGGGCGGGGCTTGTTGGCGGAGAAGGTGGTGGTCCGTTGGCAGGGCGAGCCGCTGGAGTTGGGACGGCGGTTGCACTGGGAAGCGATGCGCGGCGGTTTGGGACGGGCCCGCGACACGTTGATCGTGGCCGACGGCGCGCCCTGGATTTGGAATCTCGCGGCGGATCGCTGGCGCGGCGCCACAGAGATCTTGGATTTCTACCACGCCAGCCAACACCTCTGGGAGTTGGGCCGGGCCGTGGTCGGCGACGATGCGGCGGCGGCTTGGGTTGAACCCCGCTTGCATCGGTTGCGGCATGGCAAGGAACGGGCCGTGTTGACAGAGCTGGCAGCTTTGCCACCTCCACGCGGTCCACGCGGGGCCGTGGTCCGTCGCGAACAGAACTACTTTGCTGGGCATCGGGAGCGGACGCATTACGCGCGCCACGCCGCACGGGGCTGGCCGATTGGCAGCGGCGCGGTGGAGTCCGCATGCCGGCAACAGCAATGTCGGTGCAAACGGCCCGGTCAATTTTGGACAGCGCGCGGCTTGCGACATCTGGGGGCGTTGGAAGAAGCGCGCGCCAATGGTCATTGGGACCAACTTTGGCTCACAAGCTAAATGGCGGCAGTGTCAAGATGCGCCCGAATTCAGTTCGTGGTAAATTTTGTTCGTGCAAACTGCGGAGCGGACGCCTAAAGTT
>CAIXUF010001352.1 GCA_903922535.1 Candidatus Hydrogenedentota bacterium | reverse complement strand
TTCCACCTCTACGGCCTGGACCGCGCGGAAGTGGACTACGTCCTGAAGCAATTTCAGGGCGTGGTCAAGGAAGACGCGGCCTCCGGCAGACCCGGCCCGACGCGGCGGGCGATCCTGGAAGCCTACGACGCCATGTGCGGCCAGTAGATTTGCCCGGGCGCCGTGCTTCCGGCGGCGTTGTTGTTGCCGGAAGCCCCTGAGGGATCTTCGCTCCGCTTCGACATGTCCGGGCTGTTTCTTCGCCGTTGAGCCCGTTGCGGGCTTTTTGTGGCGTGGTTCAAATCGGGGTAACACGTTCACCCAGGCCGGTTCGTTTGTAGTGTGCCCGTAAGGGCATTCCCAGAAACGCCTTACGGCGTCACTACAAACGGGCTCGCCTTCCTCGCGCTGGCATCCAATGCAATCCTGAGTTGGACCACGCCCTTTTTGTCGTTTATAGGCCCCCGCCTTGGCGGGGGTGATGGCGGCCGTTCAATTCTCTTGAAGCCCGTTTCAACGGGCTTCCGGCCGTTTCGCTTCAGCGACGACATCGCGCCATATCCGTTCGAGCCGATCCTCCGTGGTTCCTCTCGCGTGGTGCAATTTCTGGTTCTTGACGTATCGCAGGACCCACGGCAGATTCTCGGTCCCGAAACACACCACGCCGTATCCGTCCTGCCACTCCAACGCCTTCCGCCATTGGGGCAACAGGTTCAAATCGTGAGAGGCGCCGCCCTTGATCCGCCCCACCAGCGTGCTGATGAGCGTCGAGGGCAGCATCGACAAGACCAGGTGGACGTGATTACCCGTGCCGCCCACTCCGTGAAAAAACGCGCCGTGCTGCTGCGTCCGCCGTTGAAGGATCTGGTGGAGGTCTCTTTCCATCGCCTCCGTAATGATGTTACGGTCGTTCTTGACGTGCCAGATCAGATGCAGGTTGATTTCGCTGTAGACATCTCGGCTCATGTGGTTCTCCCGGTGAGTGCCTGAAGGCGAATTATAAAGCCCGTTGAAACGGGCTCAAGAAAATTATGCCGACCTTTCACCCCCGCCGAGGCGGGGGCCTATAAACGCAAAAAGCCCGCAGCGGGCTCAACGGCGAAGAAACGGCGAAGACATGTCGAATCGCAGCGATGATCTCCCGGCGACTTCCGCAAACAGCAACGACTCGGACGCATGGGCTAACTCTAGTACGACACACTAATTACAGCACAGCCGCGATTGCTCATAGGGTCTCTCAGGGCCCCGAATTAAGACCACACCGGAAAATAAAAATTTTTTTCGGAGCGTACTCCTATCCAGCCAACGACTTATGTTCAACGCCTCGTAATGGCATAGAAATGTTATGCGCAGAACAGATACTGTCTGTTATAATGTAAGAGCTGTGTTGCACGGATGGCTGCGGGCTCAGTTGGAGCCCGTCGCTGGCGTTTGCAGGTACTTGGAAAGTGAATATGGAAGGAGTTGACGATGGACGAATGACGGACGATTGACGATTGACGAATACGGAAAGGAGCGCCGAACAAGGTCGCTATGACACATAACGATTCGCACCGGCGGTGGTGCAAGGATGACCGGCCTGGCGGCAAGGCTCCATGCGGGCAAGCCCGACTTCCGGATTGAGGACTGCTCCTGAATTCGGCGCGACCCCAGACACCCCCAAGCAGACTTGGGGGTGCCACAAGATGGGTGCCACAAGAGAGAGCCCGCAAGCGCCC
>CAIXUF010001351.1 GCA_903922535.1 Candidatus Hydrogenedentota bacterium | reverse complement strand
TGGGACCACGGACTCTACCAGCTCAATTCGGCGTACCACCGGGTCAAGCTGCCGTGGGCTAACATCCGAGACGGACTGGCTTATCTTGCGCAGTGCTACCGGGCTACCGGGACATGGCGCAAGGCTGTGGCGGCGTATCAGGCTGGAATCGACGGGTCGAGAAACTCGCCATGGAAAGGCACAAGAGAAGCGGCGCGAGTCGCCCTTGGAGGCATGGAGTGAACCCATACGAGATACTAGGCGTTTCCAGAAACGCGACACCGGAGGAGATGCGCAAGGCGTATCTCAAGCTAGCGCACAAGTTCCATCCGGACAAGACCGGCGGCGACAAGGAAGCCGAGGACAAGCTCAAGGAAATCAACGCGGCTTATGACACGCTGAAAAACCCGGAAAAACGCAGCCAGTATGACCAGTTTGGCTCGACGGAACGGCCGCCGTTTTCCGGGGGATTTGGCGGGGATTTCGGGGGCATGGGCGGCGGTGCCCCCTTTGAAGACCTGTTTGACATGCTTTTCGGTGGTCAGGGCAGGCGGCGGAGTCCGGGGCAGGGGCAGGCGGGCAACGACTTGGAGTACCGTCTGCGCGTGACACTCGAAGAGGCTGCGCTGGGGGTCAAAAAGACAGTCAGTTTCTCCCGGCTGGAGAGTTGTTCGGACTGCAAGGGCAGCGGCGGGGCAAAGGGTTCGGCGCCGGAAACGTGTCGCCAGTGTGGCGGCGCGGGTCAGGTGCGGGCGGCCCACGGTATATTCAGCGTGACGCGGACCTGCCCGGTCTGCGCGGGCAGCGGCAGGGTTATCACCAATCCATGCCGTGCCTGTGCGGGTTCGGGGCAGGTGAAGTCACTGCGTGAGCTGCAAATCGACGTTCCCGCCGGGGTGGATGACGGGCAGCGGTTGCGCGCCGCCGGAGAGGGGGAGGCGGGCCGTCTTGGCGGGCCGCGCGGCGACCTCATCATTGCGATTCAGGTGGAGCAGCACCCGCTGTTTGAGCGGGACGGATCGACCATTCTGTGCGAAGTTCCGGTCACGATCAGCCAGGCGGCCATTGGGGCGAGCGTGAAGGTCCCCACGCTGTTTGGCGTGGATGAACTTAAGATTCCTGCGGGCGCAAAGACGGGGGCGCAGGTGACGCTGCGGGGCAAGGGCATGCCCGACGTGCGCGGCTACCGTCAGGGCGACCAGATAGTTGTGCTTCGGGTGGAGACCCCCGCGCGGCTCACGCGCAGGCAACGGGAATTGCTGGAAGAATTTGATCGCGAGAGCGACGCGCGGACCTATCCGGGATGCGATGAGTTTGCGAAGAAGGTGCGGCAGCACCGGCCGGATGCCTGAGATCGGCCGTTTGTCCCGGAGGACGGTCATGCGCTAGGATTGGCGGGGCCGCAACAAGGGCCGTCCCGTGTGTATGGAGTCGGGCAAAGGACAGCGGTGCGTGCCGGGGAGCGGCGAATGAAGATAGACGGCAATATACGCCCCAGCCACCTTGCGGATGCGTTGGAGCACTTCTTTTCTGTTACGGGGCGAAAAGTCAGACGTCTTGTGGAGACATGGAATCCTGTTGACGGGGCTCCCGTTTTCACCCGGAGGGGGAAGTACACTTCGCGCGGCTGGACCGAGTGGACGCAGGGCTTCCTCTATGGAATGCCGCTGCTTCAGTTTGACGCCACGGGCGACTCCCATGCCCTTGAACTCGGCAGGGAAATGACATTGCGCCACATGGCACCGCACCTGACGCACACGGGGGTGCATGATCACGGTTTCAACAACATCTCGACCTACGGCAATCTTTGGCGTTTGGCCCAGGCGGGGCGAACAGCGGACAGTGCGGATCAGATGCAGTTGTATGCGTTGGCGTTGCGGGTCTCGGGCGCGGTGCAGGCCGCCCGTTGGACCGATTCTCCGGCCGCGGGCGGGGGATACATCCACTCGTTTAACGGGCCGCATTCGCTGTTTAGCGACACGATTCGGTCATGCCGGAGCCTGGTGCTGGCGCATCGGCTGGGCCACGTTTTGTGCGGGGAAAATGACCGGAGGATTAGCTTGCTGGGCCGGGCGATGGAGCATATCCGCACCACCCTTCGGTACAATGTATATTACGGCAGCGGCCGGGATGCCTACGATGTTCGCGGCCGGGTCGCGCATGAGGGAATCTTTAACGTGACGGACGGGAACTACCGGTGTCCAAGCACACAGCAGGGGTATTCGCCGTTCAGCACGTGGACGCGCGGCCTCGCCTGGATACTGCTCGGCTGCGCGGAAGAGCTGGAAGTCTTGGGAACCATGCCGTTGGAAGAATTAGGGGCACATGACCCCGAGGGAAACTTCCTGTCTCAGGTATTGGAGGCGGCGCGGGCGACTGCGGATTTCTATATCGACAACACGTTCGCGGATGGAATACCTTTCTGGGACACCGGCGCGCCGGGCGTGGGGCTGGCCGGGAAATACCAAGATTCTGTGTCGAACCCGGACAACCCTTGGGAGCCGGTGGACAGTTCAGCGGCGTGCATTGCCGCACAGGGGCTGTTGCGTCTTGGCATGCGCCTGGGACGCAGCGGCAAGGGTGCCAGGTACTTCCGTGCGGGATTGGTGACGGCGCGAACGTTGCTCAACGCGCCCTATTTGAGCGTGAATCCACGACACGACGGATTGATTCTGCATTCGGTCTACCATAGACCCAATGGGTGGGATTATGTGCCAAAAGGAAAACGTGTGCCGCAGGGGGAATCGTGCATGTGGGGCGACTACCATGCGATGGAGATGGCGGTTTACCTGAAACGGCTTGTCGAGGAATGTACGGCGTTCACCTTCTGCGGTGAATCACGGGTGGGGATGTAACTGTCCGACAGGGAGAGACGAGAGATGCGGGTTCCATGCAGCAGAGACGCCGTGCGGTGGTTGCTCGTTGGGATGGCCTTTACAGCCAGTCCGGCATGGTGTGTGAATTTTCTTGGAAAGGGAACGGACGCCGGGATACGAAAGTTTGAACTGGTTGCCATGACGGACGGAACCGGATTGGCGACGGACTTCTATTTGCCCGCGGCGGAGGGGGGGCCGTGGCCGGCGATTCTCGTGCGCAGCACCTATGGCCGTGATTTCGACTGTTCGGGGTATTTGAAGGACGGGTACGCGGTGGTGATGCAGGATGTGCGGGGCATGGGCGGCAGCATGGGCAAGGCCCATGCGTTTTATTATGACGGATGGCGCGACGGCAGCACGGACGGGTCGGACACGGTGGCGTGGGTGAAGAGGCAGCGGTGGTGCAACGGACGGATTGGCACCTACGGCGATTCGGCGCTGGCGATGACGCAGATGATGATGGCGCCGGCCACGCATGATGTCTCGGCGCAGTACCTGTGCCTGGTTCCGTCCAATTTCTACTCGGATGTGGCCTATCACGGCGGGGTGTTCCTGGAGAACCTGGTGGAGAGCTGGCTGCTGCTGGTGGGCCAGCCCGAGGTCACGGCGTTGTACAAGATCCATTCCCGGTACGGGGAGTTCTGGTCCTATTACAACACGGTGGCGCGGGCGTCGGAAATAACGACGCCGGGATTGTTCGTGAGCGGGTGGTACGACATTTTCTCGCAGGGGACGATCAACGGCTTTCTTTCGCGGGAGAGGGACGGCGGTGAGGGAGCGCGGGGAAAGAACTATCTGATTATGCGCTGGAGCGCGCACAACGGGGAGATGACGGACGAATACACGTTCAATGAGAATCGGCATTCGTTGGACACCGGGCAGATAAGAAAGAAGTTCATGGCGGCGAATCTCAAGGCGGATGAGCATGCCCTTGACGGCGTGCCGAAGGTCCACTACTACGTCATGGGCGACGACCGCGACGCGAGTGCGCCGGGCAATGAATGGCGTTCGGCGGAAACCTGGCCGCCCTATCCAATTGCGGAAAAGCCCCTTTACTTGCTCTCGGACAACACGTTGTCCTGCGGGCCCGGTTTGGCCGAATCGGCCTTCCAAGAGTTTGTGTTTGACCCGAAGAATCCCTATCCGACGAACGGGGGGGCGAACTTGTTTCCGAATGTGAAGTGGGGGCCCTATGACCAACGGAAGGACAGCACGACGCGGAAGGACCTGCTGAAGTTCGCGACAGAACCGCTGCAGGAGCCGTTGGAGATTGCGGGACGGGTGCGGGTGCATTTGTTCGTTTCGAGCGATGCGCCGGACACGGATTTCACCGCGAAGCTGGTGGATGTGTTCCCCGAGGGGGACAGCCGCGAAATCCTGATGCTGGACAACATCCGCCGGGTGAAGACCCGCTTTGGTTTCAATGACCCGGCGCCGCTGCTGAAGGGACCGGACGAACTGGTGGAGTTGGACATAGATCTGTGGAGCATCGCGTGGGTGTTCAACAGGGGGCATCGCATCGGGCTGCACCTCTCCAGCAGCAACTGGCCGCGCTATGAGGTGAACTGTAACACGGGGGCGGAGCATCCGGTGGAGGGGTGCGAGATGCGGGTGGCGCACAACCGGGTGCATATGGACAAAGACCATCCGAGCGCGCTGTATCTGCCGGTGAAGGCGGCGGAGTAGTCGTGGCACTTGGAAGGGCGATTGGACATCGTTCAGGCGGGGTAGAGAACGGCGTACTTTTCTTCGAGGTAGCGGAGGAAGGGTTCAGGGGACGGGGGGGTGCCCGTGGCGGACTCGATGATTTCCGCGGCGTTCTTCATGCGGCCGTGGCGGTGGACGCGGTCGCGCAGCCAGGCGAGCAACTGGGGAAAGGCATCGCGTTCGACGTTGTTCAGGAGGTCGGGGATATCCTTCTTGGCCTGTTCCATGAGTTGGGCCGAATAGAGGTTGCCGAGGGCATAGGTGGGGAAGTATCCGAAACTGCCGTGGGCCCAATGGATGTCCTGCAGGCAGCCGTGGGCGTCGTCAGGCGCGTCCACGCCGAGATAAACACGCATCTTTGAGTTCCAGAGTTCCGGGACGTGTTCCGGGCGGATGCTTCCTTCCATCAATGCTATCTCCACCTCGAAACGGAGGATGACGTGGAGGTTGTAGGTGCATTCGTCGGCATCGACGCGAATGAGGGAAGGCGCCACGCGGTTGGCGGCGCGGTAAAGATCGGCGGGGGAGACGTCGTCCAACTGGCCCGGGAAGAGCTGGCGCAGGCGGGGTAGGTATTTTCGGAAGAAGGGATGGCTGCGGCCGATGATGTTTTCCCAGAGCCGCGATTGTGATTCATGGATGCCGAGGGAGGGCGCGTCGGAGAGAGGGGTGCGGCGGAATTCCTTCGGCAGTCCCTGCTCATAGAGGGCGTGTCCGCCCTCGTGGATGGAACTGGAGAGCGCGGAAAGAAAGTCGCGGGGGTTGACGCGGGTCGTGATGCGCACATCCTGCACGTCGAAGGTGGTGGTGAAGGGATGGACCGACTTGTCCTGACGTCCCGCGCCGAAGTCATAGCCCATGTCCCGCAGGACTTCCTCGCAGAACCGGATCTGGGCCGCCTCGTTCCAGTCCTGATCGAGCCAGGAGACGTCGGGATGGTTTGAGGATTCGGCGATGCGCGCGACGAGGGCGCTTTGCCGGGCGGCCAGGACGTCAAAGATAGGCCGAAGCTTGGAGGCGGTCATGCCGCGCTCATACTCGTCCAGGAGGGGATCGTAGGGGGACTCTTCATAGCCGAAGTATTCCGCCTTTTCGCGGCAAAAGTCCACCATGGTCTTCAGGTGGGGCTGAAAGCGGCCGAAATCGGAGGTCTGGCGGGCCTCGACCCATTCCTCATAGGCCCGCGATTGCGCTTCGGCGAAGAGGCGGACCAGCGACTCGGGAATCCGGATGGCGCGATCGAGGTCGTGGGCGGCTTCCCGGACGAGCGCGGCCTGTTCGGGGGCGAGAATGTCGTTGCGGTCACGCAGCGCGTCTATGAGAAGGCGCGTTTCGGTGTCGGTGAAGAGGCGGTGTTCCAGTCCCGCCAGCGTGGCCATCTGAAGTCCCCGGGCGTGGGCCCCTTTTGGGGGCATGCAGACTTCCTGATCCCATTGCAGCAACGCCAGGGTGTGGCGGATATCGGTTATCTCGCCCAGTTTTTCAAAGAGTTGCGCGTAGAGTGCTTGGAAGTCGGGCATGTCTTGGGCTCCGGTAGTGGAAGGACAATAACAGGGCGGACGCTGTTGCGGCAAGTTACCGTCGTGCTCGGGGCGGTCTGAACGTCGACGCGGCATCCTGCCGTGTTCTTGGCTTTGCCTGAGGAAAGAGGGGCATTTTTTGCCAGCAACGCGGTTTCCCAAACAGCAAGAACGCTTTTTCTTTGCAAGAGTAAGCCTCCTTCCGGCAAAAGTAAGCCTCCTCTTGGCAAAAGTGAGCTTCCTCTTGGCAAAAGTAAGCTTCCTCTTGGCAAAAGTAAGCTTCCTCTCGGCAAAAGTAAGCTTCCTCTCGGCAAAAGTAAGCTTCCTCTCGGCAAAAGTAAGCGGACAAGGAGGCTGCGAAAGGGGCAAATTCGGGGCGAAAGGGGGCTTTGGGGGCCGCGAAAGCCCTGTTTTGCCTGGTTCAGACGTTCGCCAGCCAGGCGCGCTTGATGCGTTCCACTAGGCGGCTCTGGTCCCATTCCCAGTACTGGTCGGAGAAGATTTCGACCTCGACCATTCCGCGAAATCCGGCTCTTTCCACCCATCCGCGGATTTCGCGGAGGTTGATGCAGCCTTCGCCCATCATGCCGCGGTCGTTGAGGAGGTCGCGGGTGGGGATGCGCCAGTCGGAAACGTGGAAGGCGAGGATGCTTTTGCCCGCGCGGTCGATTTCGGCGCGGAGGAACGGGTCCCACCAGCAGTGATAGACATCGACGCAGACGCCGACCCAGGGGCTGTCAAGCGCCATCACGAGGTTGTTGGCCTGCTCCAGCGTGTTGACGGCCGAGCGGGTGTCGGCGTACATGGGGTGGAGCGGCTCGATGGCGAGTTTGACGCCGGCGGCCTTGGCGTGCGGTTCGACGGCGTGGATGCCGTCGAGAATCTGCTGGCGCGCCATGGGTAAATCGACGCCCGGATTGGCGCCGCAGACGAGCACCACCAACGGCGCGCCGATCTCTGCCGCCTCGTCGATGGCCTTGCGGTTTTCCGTGCGGGCCTGTTCGCGGTCCATGGCGCCGGTGGCCACAAAGAAGCCGCCCCGGCACAGGCTGGCGACCTTGAGTCCGCTGGCCTTGAGCATGCGGGCGGCGTCTTTGACGCCGTATGGCTCGATGGCGTTGCGCCAGACGGTGATGCCGGGGACGCCGGCGCGGCAGTAGCCGTCAATGGCCTGTTCGAGGTTCCACGGCTTGGTGGTCATGGTGTGAATGCACAAACGGGAGAAGTCAGTAAACTTGTCCGGCATCGGTTTCAGGGTCCTTTTAGTCGGGAATTCACTTCAATTCCGGCACATCCACCCAGGCGCGGCGCTTCCAGCTTTCCATGCCCAGTTCGGCCAGTTGGACGCCCTTGGCACCTTCAAGGAGGTTCCATTTGAAGGGGGTGCCGAGCACGACGTGCTTGAGGAAGAGTTCCCATTCGGCCTTGAAGGCGTTTTCGGCGAGCTGGTTGTCCGGCACGCGCTCCCAGCCGCTGTTGAAATCAATGGGGCTGGGCACGTCGGGGTTCCAAACGGGTTTGGCCGTGGTCGCGTCGTGCTGCACAAAGCATTCGCGGAGCCCGGCCACGGCGGAGGCCTTGGTGCCGTCCACCTGGACGGTCAGCAAATCGTCGCGGCGCACGCGGGTTGCCCAGGAGGAATTGAACTGGCAGACGACGCCGGACTTCGTTTCAAAGGTGGCGAAGGCCGCGTCGTCGGAGTCGGCGTCATAGGGGGCGCCCGATTCGTCCCAGCGGCGGGGGATGTGATTAACGCCGTAACAGGACACGGCACTGACGTCGCCGAAGAGGTTGTCCACGACATAGCGCCAGTGGCAGAGCATGTCGACGATGATGCCGCCGCCTTCGGCCTTGCGATAGTTCCAGGAGGGACGCTGCGCGGGCTGGTCTTCGCCCGTGAAGACCCAGTAGCCGAAATTGCCCCGGACGGCGAGGATGCGTCCAAAGTAGCCGGTGTCTATGAGGCGGCGCAGTTTGAGGAAACCGGGGAGCCAGAGCTTGTCCTGCACGACGCCATGGCGGACACCGCGCGCTTCGGCGCGGTGATAGAGGTCCAAGGCGTCGGCTGTGGTTGCCGCGACGGGCTTTTCGCAATAGACGTGCTTGCCCGCGGCAATGGCTTTCACTGTTGAAGCGTGTCGCAACAGCGTGGTTTGGGTGTCGAAGTAGACCGAATAGGCGGGGTCGGAGAGCGCCGCATCGAGGTCGGTGGACCAGGACAGTCCGCCGTGGGCCTGCGCGAGTGCCTGGAGCTTGTCCGCATTGCGCCCAAGGAGGAGCGGCTCTGGGAAGATGACTTTTCCTCCGGGGATGGGGATGCCGCCCTGTTTGCGAATGGCCATGATGGAGCGGGCAAGGTGCTGGTTGGTGCCCATGCGCCCGGTGACTCCGTTGAGAATGACTCCGATATTCAAGGTTTCCATGTGCGGGCTCCGTGGATGCGTCCTAAGGGAGACTTATTGTACCAAAGGAGGAGCGGGCAACGGGAAGCCCGTCAGGCAGGGCTGTGCCGGGGCGAGTCGTGGGGAATCCTGCTGCCCACGCCGCGTGATTCGCGGATGGTACGCCACAGGTAGCAGGTCAGTATGGTTCTGGTCTCCGGGGGGACATTGAGGAAGCAGAGGCCCGCGCCGGTGACAGGCTGATCGGGTGAAAGATTGTCTGTGTCCGTCGGCGTGGGCGCGGCCAAGCGGCAAACCCGTGCGGACAACTGGCACGGGGTGGTGCCGGGAATGGTCATGCGGACATCGATAAGGTCGCCGAGGGAGATGCTTGCGGCGGACTCGAGGAAAGCGCCTTCCATGCTGAGGTTTGCGGCGCGGCTTTCGATAAAGTGCGGGGCACCGGCGCGGCGTATGGTGGCGGGCAGGGAAACGTTGACACGCCAGCCGCGGCGGTTAAAGTTGCCCGCGGCGTTTGGGTTGCGGCGGAGCACGGCCTGGCGTC
The DNA here is from genome assembly GCA_903922535.1 of Candidatus Hydrogenedentota bacterium. Next base: position 3,358 of record CAIXUF010001351.1, on the reverse strand, counting down.
CCAGGTCATTTGGAGGGGTCATCACCTGCATCCAATAGATCATGTAGCCGTATGGGGTTGGACAACCCACGGGGACTTCGGCACCGCGTGGAAGTAGAACGTTGGGACCGGGACTGACGGTGATGGAATCGTGATCGTGGCTTTTCGCGCGCACGGCCACCCGAGTGCCCTGTACAAACAGCCACAAGCGCTGCCCGGTTCTAAAGATAGATGCCAATGGTGCTCAATCCTGTTTAGCAACTTAAAGTGATAATACGCAGGGCAGTGCCCTAAATGCAATATTCGCGGGAATTGTCCGCCGTGTGAATTGTTTTGCGCGGAAATGCGGGAAGGGTTACACTCCGCAGCAGCACCCATCGTGGGCAGTAGTACCAGGGCGGATGCAAGTTGGCGAAGAGGAGAAATGAAGAAGTAATGGACGCGGTTCAACACCTGACGCACACGAGGAGAATTGCCCTGAGGGTGTTTTTCTGCATGACCGTTGCCTTGCTAGTGCTGTACGGCCTCTTTGGGCTTGTCAAGGGGTGTGGCGTTTCCCACGCTCCGCAGCAAGGCGTGGGCATGGCGGTTGTGTCCGATGACGCTCAAGGCCGCCGATAATGCGGGAAGACCCCTCATGCGAAAGGCGGAGGTTGGCTTTTGGCGCCGTGTATGCGGCGGCGATTGCGTGGCCATGGGGCGCATACGGGCAGGTGTATAACGGTCAGGGTCTGTTTTCGGCGGCCTTGGCGATACTGACGCTGGTTCTTGTCATTTCATGGGTTCGGTGCGGCCGCCCAAACATACCGTTTGATCTGTTTTGGCCCGCCGTGCTCATGGGTGGCGGTGCCGCCGCATTCTGGGCGACAGGGGAGAGGAATGTTGCGCCGGGCGTTATGGTTGGATGCGGCGCATTTCTTTTGGCCGTCTTTGGCGCCACGAACCGAACATTGGCTTGTCGCGCACTGGCGTTGTCGTCGTTGTCTGCGGGCTGTGTCGCGGTCTTGACGGTATTGGCGGAGTTCAACAAGGTGTTTCCGACCTTCTTTGCGCAGGAAGGCGGGACGGTCGGCGCCGGTCCAACGTGTGTGTCCGATGCGGTGATCCTGTTCGCATGGTTTTTCTTCGCCGCAATGGCGCTGTTTCTGGGACGGCGGCATCTTGCGTGGGGAGCGGCTGCATGGCTGCTACCGTTTGCTGCGGCCTGTTGCGGCATAGCCTTGTTTGTGATGACAAGGCGTCTTCATGCGGACCTCCGAACTTGGAATCCCAATTTCGGCGCGCTCGCATTCCCGTTATTGCCGTTGGTGCTCCTCGGTCTTTATCTGGTTTCACAGGCTGCCGCCCGCGTGTTTGTCCTTGCTGAGTCACGCATTTTCTGTTCCCGGACCTGTCTGGGTGTGCTTCTGCTGCTGTTCGCGCTGCTTTCCGCTTTCAGCGGGCGCTTCCCCCCGGCGGGGTTGTGTTTTTCGTTTGGTCTTATCGCGGCGCTTGGTGTTCCGCGCACGCTCCGAAACGTTGAAGCCGTGACGGTTGGCTGGGTATGGCTGTTGGTTGTTCCGTTGCTTGCGGCGCATGCGGTCATACTCTTTCCCGGTGACGCCAGGGACTATTTGCGGGGGGCGCAGCGCGCAAGGAAACAAAGCGGCATTCAGGACGCGACGGATTATCTTGGTCTGGTGCTGCGGCGCTTTCCGGGGGAATCAAGGGCGCGTCTGGAACTGGCGGAACTGGAACTGGAGCGCGGACAAGTTGAGGCTGCCGCGGATACCTTTGCCGGGGCGGTGCGGGAACGCCGCGCCGCGGCCGTTCTTGGCCCGTGTGATGAGAAAAGTCTGCACCAGTTTCTCGCGAAAGTCAGACAACAGGCCGAAGGCATGGCGGGCATACCCTATGAGCGCTGTTTGATCGGCGATGGAAAGGGGAAGGAGGCCGTGACGACGCTCAAGTCCCGGGTCAAGGCGGGCCCCAGTATTGACATAGACGCGGAACCGCTGCGGCGCGCCCTCGCAAGTCTCCTGGGCATCAACGAAGCGGATGCGGACTTCGGCGAATGGACTGCCAGCGAGTTGCTGGCGGGCTTAAAACTCTGCGGCAGCTATTGCCAATCGGTCCAAGCCCCGGAGGGGATTCCGAGGCTGTATTTGCCTGCCGTGCTGGCGACGAGGCCACTTCATGACGGCCGGATGGTTGCTGTGTTTTACCCGGGCGGACAGACAGGGCGGACCTGGCGCATGGGTGTGTGCGGTGGAGAGACGCCGGGTGAGGGGGACTCCTGGTGGCTCGATGCGGTCGTGGACGGTGAGACTGGGGAATGGTACGCACCGCTTGCGGGTTCTGCTGATGTGTGTCTTGGGGATGAACCGCGCGTGTCGCTGATAGAAGATGCGACGCTGGACTGTGGTCCAGGTGCGGGCGGGTGGGCGGTGATGTGCCTGTTGCCTTGACCGCGCTTGCGGGCGGATGGCAGAATAGGAGTCTATCAATCAGGAAAGGAATGCGGTAATGGGCATTGACCGGATATATTGTGACGAAGAAGAGGGTTGCGGGACAAAAGAGGGCAAGGAACAGCCGTTGCTGTCCCGCATGCTTCAGTCGCGCGTGGTGATGGTTTCCGGGGAGGTTGACCCGGAACTGGCGGAACGCGTCATTAGCCAGTTGCTTGTGCTGGACGGCATTTCAAAAGATCCCATCAAGGTTGTCATAAGTTCGCCGGGTGGACATGTGGATTCCGGGTACGCCATTCATGACGTCATGCGCTTCATCGCGTCGCCGGTGTTGGCGCTTGGCGTGGGGTGGGTGGCCAGCATAGCGGTGCCCATTCTTCTGGGCGCGCCCAAAGAACGGCGTTTTACCCTTCCGAACACGCGGTTCCTGCTGCACCAGCCGAGCGGCGGCGCCGGGGGGCAGGCGGCGGACATCCGCATTGAGGCGCAGGAGATTCTTAAGATCCGCAAGCGCATCAATGAACTGATTGCGCTGGAGACGGGCCAGGACATGGAAAAGGTCTGCCGCGACAGCGACCGCAATTTCTGGATGAGCGCTGAAGAGGCGCTGGCCTACGGTCTGGTGGCCCGCATCGTCACCAACATGCGGGAACTCGACTAGCGAAACGCCGGGAGGCGATCATTCGCGCGCCAGATCGCCGCAGGCGGCGGTGTAAACGCGGTGGTAGACCGCATGAACGGCGGCGCGCATTTTCTGGATGGGTGCCATAATGTTGGCGTCCATGTTTAGCCGGGCGGCAAGCTGGGCGCGCGCATCCTCATCCTCGGGCAACTTGCTGGTGGAGGAGCCGTTCATCATGCGGACGCGGTTGATGATGCGCCGGTAAAACCCGTAGGCTTCGGCCAGAACATCACAGTCGGCGGGATCGGCA
>CAIXUF010001350.1 GCA_903922535.1 Candidatus Hydrogenedentota bacterium | reverse complement strand
GGCGCCTTGGGCGCCTTGGGACTGGTGGTGACGACGAGGTGGTCCTTCATGGCGGCGGCACCGACCGCCTTTTCGAGCAGGGCGACGATGATCATGAGCTGGCTGATGGTTTCAGCGGTTTCACCGGACTTGGAGATGACGTTGTAAAGGGTTTTCTTGGGGGGACAAAGCTTGAGCATCGCCTTGAAGGTGACGGGGTCTATGTTGTCCATGATAAAGAGGCGGGGCGCGCCGCGGCGCCCGCGCTTCGTCTGCAAATTATAATAGGACGGGTTCAAGGCGGTGTTCAGTGCGGTGAGTCCGAGGGCCGAGCCCCCGATGCCCAGCACGACCAGATTTTCACAGCCAAAGGACTTGAAATGTTCTGCCTTGTCAGCCACCGCTGCAAAGGCATTGTCATCCTTGTGGAGATCATAGAAGCCATACTTTTTTTCCGCGCGTTCCCGCTGCAGCAGGGCATGGATTTCATGCACGCGCGGTGCGATTTCGTCGAGTTCGGCCGGGGTGAAGCCATTTTCCTTGCCCACGGCGGAAGACTTGGCACGGGTAACGTCAATCTTGATGTCCTGAAATTCAGACATGGCCGAAACTCACCTTTCCTTGCGTCGTTGATTAAAAAACTCTTCCAGCGTCTGGAACATTTCCATTTGGGGCCGCCGCACAACGGGGACTCGGGGGAGGGAGTCCAGAAACACCTTGCCATAGTATTTGGTTACGAGCCGTTTGTCGAGAATGACCACCGCGCCCCAGTCGGTCCGCCGCCGGATGAGCCGTCCAAAGCCCTGGCGGAACTTTATCACGGCTAGCGGCACGGAATATTCCATGAACGGGTTGCCCCCGGCGGCCTGGATGGCCTCGGCACGCGCCTCGTGGATGGGCTCCGTTGGCACACGAAACGGCAGTTTAGGCAGTATAACACACTGCAAAGCCTCGCCGGCAACGTCCACGCCCTCCCAGAAGCTGTCTGTGGCGAAGAGGACGCTGGTGGTGTCGCGCCGGAATTCCTCCAGCAATTGCGTGCGCGTGGCCTTTCCCTGGCAGAGCGGGGTAATCCCGGCGGCGCGCAGTTCGTCCTCCAACTGGCGATAGGCGTGGTTGAGGGCCGAGAAGGCGGTGAACAGCACAAAGGCATGACCCTTTGAAATGGCCAGGATGCGCCGGATGCTGTCGACACTGAGGTCGAAAAAGGTGCGGTCTGTGGGGTCAACCCCGTCGGAGGGAATGCAGAGCATCGCCTGGGTGGGATAGTCGAAAGGGGAGTCCAGAATGACGCTGCGCACCCGGCCGGCGGGGACACGGTCCAGGCCGAGGCGTTTGAAGAGATAGTCAAACTTCTGCTGCACGGTAAGCGTGGCGGAGGTCATGACAACCGTCTTCAACTGGCCGTAGATGGACTCTGCAAGCGGTTCGCCAACTTCCAGGGGGCAGCGCACCATGCGCGCGAACTGGGGGTTGCGGGCGTCGATTTCGACCCAGCGCACCGTGTTTTCGGCCAGTTCCTGGCTGGTGCATTCGGAGAGCACGCCGCCGAGGGACTTGATGCGGTCCGCATAGGCGCGCAATTCCACGGCGTCGGCGGCGATGGCGGCCTCGGCGGTGCCGGGCGCGGGCGGCACCTGCCGCAGGCGGCGGTGCAACTCCTCGCAGGCGCGCATGAGACTGCGCAGGTTCTCCGTGGCGGGCATCATGTAGTCACGGTGCAGTTCGCGGATTTCCGTGGTGTCCAGCACTTCCTGGGTCAGGCGCCATTTGATGTCGCGGCCGACCTGGCCGCAGCGCTCGCCGGTGAGGGCGCGGAGGGCCTCGAAGGCCGCCTCGGTGGTTGTCCGGGCGGCGGTCAGGGCGGGCATGAGGTTGTCCTCAATGATGCCGAGCAGTTGTTCGTACTCGTCCGGGGAAAGCTGGGGGCATTCCTTCATGAGCCGGTTCTTGAGCATGGTCAGGAAGCCGCGCTCGCGGCCGCCCTCGCTGCGCAGGAAGCGGTTGAAGAGATGCTGGGAGGCGCTGCGCGTGGCGGAGACACCCAGATACTCGGTGGCCGAGTCCTCAATGGAATGGGCCTCATCGAGGATGACGCGGTGGAACACGGGCAGCACGGCCATGGCGCTGAAATCGTTGGCCTCACGCTTGACGGCCATGTCGGAGAAGAACATGTGGTGGTTGGTGACCAGAATGTCGGCGCGGGCCATGGCACGGCGGGCCTTGCCGACGAAACACTTCTGCTGGTTGGGGCAGCGGCCCCCGGAGCAGGTGTCGGCCTCGCTGTTGACCTTGTCCCAAAGTTCGCGCCCGGGCACGAAGGGCAGATCGGAGAGGCTGCCGTCCTCGGTGCGGTTGACCCAGTCGGCGATGGCGGTGAGCCGGTTGCGTGCCGCCTCGTCCTGGAACAGATCGACCTCGGCAAGGGCGCGCTCCAGCTTGCGCAGGCAGAGGTAGTTGCCCCGGCCCTTGACGAGGCACGCCTCGAAAGAGACGTCCAGGCAGCGCTTCAGCAGGGGCAGATCCTTTTCGATAATCTGCTCCTGCAAATTGATGGTGCGGGTGGAGACGACGATGCGCTCCTTGTTGCGGATGGCCCACAGGACGGCGGGAATGAGGTACGCCACCGTCTTTCCGACGCCGGTCGGGGCTTCGACAACGGCAAAGGAGTCCGTGTTGAACGCCTCGGCGATGGCCTCCATCATCTGGGCCTGCTGGGGGCGCACCTCAAAGGCGGGGAGGTTCTTGGCCATCGGGCCGTCTGGCCGGAAAGCGGCCTCCAGCTCGCGGATATTGAGCAGGGCGGCCTGTTTGGGCACGAAGGGCTCGACAACGACGTAGACCTGGCTGGCTTCGTTGTCGATGATGAACATGCCGTGGCCATGGTTGCTGTACATGGCGGCGAGTTGGAGATCGGGTTCGCTGGGGGTGAGATCATCGCCGGGGTGGTTGTGGATGACCACCTCGCGGATGTCAAGCCCCTCAAAGATGGCGGGCACGGCAGAGGCGTGGCCGCGGGCAAGCACGCGCACGCGTTCGACTTTGCCGTCAGCACCCAGTGTGCCCGCAAAGAAAACCTCGTGGCCACCCGCATCCACGATAGCCTCGTGAAGCTGGACAATGGCATCCGGCGTGAGCCGGTCAAATGTGTTCTCTCCGGAAACGGGGGGCATTGGGCTTACTCATGTTCGGGCGGGATGGGGTTGGCGCGCCAGAGACGGGGAATCGTACCCTTTACGGGGGCATGTTGCCAAGTTTTGCGCGGCCGATGGGCGGCCGATGGCCGCGGCATGGATACTCCCGAGTCAGAATCCGGGAGAATCCAGAATTGGGAAGCCAGAATCCCAAAAAGAGGATCGAACGAGTTCGGTGCGGAAAGAACCGGACACCCAGAATGGATACTTCATTCATTGTGCCGGATTTCCTGGTGCGACCAAGCTGGACGGTGCTTTCCCCATAATCGAAAGGCCGACGGAGACACACAATCTCCGTCGGCCCTCTGCTTAGTCTTGCCGCCGAACAATTGCCCGTTGTCCGGGGCATCTCACCCACGAGACGCTATCTCCCTGCTTTGGCCCACCGGCCCCTGATGATCAGTCAGCGCCTTTGAGTTTGCTAGAATCTAATCGCGTCTCGGCAGGATAGTATCAAGATCTGTGCCAGTTCCTGCCGTTTTCCTAACTTGTTACTCTATTGACACTTAGGCTTTTCCTGCCCGCGAAATCTCGAAAAACCCGTGACATTCCCTGATAAACGGAGACAATTTGTGTCATTTTGGGGCGACTTTCCTTGTGCGCATTCTCATTTTGAAACACGAGCCAACGATTAGTTCAGCGTCCAAGAACCTTTTCAAGCTTCTTCACCGGTGCCACGCCCAGTTTGCGGGCCTGCTCATAATGTACTCGGGCCTGTTCCGGTTGCTTCTTGTCAACCCCGTACCACCAAGCCATATTGATGTGTGCACTGGCATTGTCACCGTCGGCGGCAACCACCTTTTCGGCGAGTGCGATGGCATCATCCACCTGGCCGCTGTGTCCCAGGTTGACCGCTTCGCCATTGGCGATGTCCAGACGATCCGGAGCAAGTTGCCGCGCCTTCTCGAGCCGTTCATGAGCTTCTGCAAACTTCTTCTGATACATGAGGTCCGTGCCCAGCGCAAACAGGCCGTCCGCCGTGTCCGGCCCTCCCAGCGACATCCGCATGCCCGCCAGTGAGATGGACAATGCCCGCTCAAACTCAGTCTTGAAACGCGCGCCTTTGTCCTCCGTCCATTGGCTGATCGCGCCCGACTTGGAGCTGAGCCGGGGAGACAGGATATTGGGCATCAGTTGACCTGTCGGGTCATCCAGCGACCGGAACGCCAGTGCTTCGCCGCCGCGGAAAGTGACCGTGTCTTTCCACAGCAGCTTCCCGGAAGGCACGGCATGAAGTTCCGCGCGCAGCCGCACGACCAAATCGCCGCCGACGCCGTAGACACCGTGGGTTGCGAGAACGTCCAACACCTCGTCGTGGCCTGCCTTGGCAATCTGGCGGTAGCGCGCGTGGGCCGCCTCGCGAATGCTCATCCCCTCGACATTCTTGTCGAAGGCCGCCACACGTTTTGCCTTGCCGTCCAACACCGCGGCGATGGCCCCGGCCGCCCGCGCCTCAATGACCTTTGTGGTGTCATAATCGCCCAGGGCATCCTCAATCTCGCCCTTGTAGTTCGCATTCTGCACGGCCGTTATGCCCGCGCCGAGCACCGTCCCAATACTCCCGGCAATCTGCAGCGTCTGGCGCACCGGCGAAACGGCCACCACCAGGTGCGGCGGCGAAAGTTTCAGCGACCAGGCCGGATTAGCCGCCTGCCGCAGGGCCTCAGCCCCGTTTCTGCCCGTGGTGGCGCACCCGGACAAGACCATGCCCATGGCCAGCACAAGGCCGAGCGCGGCAAGGGTGCCGCGCAATCTTTCACATTCGACCATTTCGCTTGAATTCATGCCAAGTCTCTCCAGAAATGTCCCCGACAAACTCCCCGAGCTCGTCTTTACCTTTTACCCTTAACCCTTCAATCTTCCCCCGGCGCACCCCGCAGTCGCTTGATTTCCGAACGGTGCCGTTTCGCTTCCACCCTTCGCACTCGAGAACCCAGCGTTGGACGTGTGGCGTGCCGGGTCCGCGGGCGTCTGTTTAACACCGCAAGACGCCGTGCCAATTCCAGCACTGCCAACTGCTTGTTCTGAAACTGTGACCGTGAGGACGTTGAAACGACCACCAACCCGGTGGGCAAATGGCGCACCCGCACGGCCGAATCGGTCGTGTTCTTCTTTTGTCCGCCCGGTCCGGAACTGCGAAAGAAAGAGAACTCCAGTTCCTCGTCGGGCGGTATACGCATTTCGTTCATGAAAGATCCTGCTCCGCATGCCGCAACCCCTTCGGTATGCGGCAATTCGATACTATACGGCAAAGCCCGCGTGGCGGCAACCATGCACCATGGATGGCAGCCCTGCGTTCGCTGTCCTGCCGCACGGGTCAGGATGCCTCCCCACGAGCCCCCCGTGGTAAACTTGCTGCAACGGCAACCGCTCTTGCCGGGAGGTGACACGGCCATGTACCAGTGCGACGGATGCGGCGCGGCGATTCCGCGAAAGGCGCTGCGCTACCAGGTTTCCATTGATGTGCGCGCAGCTTATGACACCGTCGAAGTGTCGCTCTGGGACCTTGTCCGCGACCACCGGCGTGAACTGGAGGAACTGGTGGCCCGGATGAGCAGGACCGATGCGGCGGATCTTGAGGAGCAGGTCTACAAGAAGATGGTCCTTGACCTGTGCCCCGAATGTCACCGCCGGTTCATCCGGTCACCGCTCGATTTCCGGAAGAACGAATCCGCAGACAAGCCCCCTGCGGACATTGACGCATTTCTGCGTTCGCTCGGTTTTGGCAACGCTCCCGACGAATAGGCGCCTATTGTCCGCCCCGGTCCAGGAACGCCACCACAGCCCACAGAAAAAACGCCAGCGTCAGCAGACCCATGAACGCAAGATAAATGTACATTGCCCCGTACCCATGTTTCATCACGGGAGACATTCTCCCGACGTATGCGGTTTCCCAATGCGCACGGGCTATGATACCATAAACCAAGTCAATGATGAATCAGGAAATGGGAACGAGCAGAATTCCGTGTCTGTCAATGGTTTGATTCTTCCATGGGAAGATGAATCGGATTGTTGGGCAACAGCGCGGAATTGAAACAAAGGAATTGCCCCATGCAATCTTCCCTTCGGCACGGACGCTGGATGCTGGCAATCGCCGCGGTGTGCGCCGTGGCGCTGCTCGCGATCCCGAACTGCGGGCGCATGATAGACAAGGACCGCATCCGCATTGCCAAGATTGGCGACAAGTACATCACCCGCGGCGACCTGTTCCGCCTGTTGCGCGAGATGTCCGACACGGAGCGGCCCAAAATAAGCAGCCGCGGCGACCTGCTGCGCCTGCTCAACCAGCACATCGACTCGCTGATCAAACTGCCGCTGGGACAGAAACTGAAGGCCGAGGGAAAGATCGATGTGCCCCGCGACCTCGCGCGGGAAGAGTTCTTCAAGGAAAGCGGCGACGAGGGCGATCAGCTCCGCACCATGTGGCGCATGGAAATCCCCAAGAACGGGGAAATCACGCCGCTCATGCGGGAGTATGACCTCACCCCGGAGAAACTCCAGTTCCAGAAGGACAACATCGATGACGAGACGGACCGAACACTCGCCAAAATGCTTGGCGAACAGGCGGTGCAGTATCTCGCTGTGGATACCCTGAAGGAGGGAAAGCTAAAGATCACCGATGAGGAAATTGAGCGCGAGTACCGCTTTGCCGGGGATTCATTACGCACCTTTGAGGAGATCACCTTCCGCGCCGTCCGTTTCCCCGCCGCCATCCCCGATGCCGCCGCGCAGGCCTCGCACGTGCGCGCGCTGATCAACGGCGGGCAGAGCTTTGAGTCCCTGGTGGACGCCTATCTCCTCAAAGGCCAGCAGGACAAGATGGGATATGTGATCGAATCGGCCATCCAGAACAACCCCGGTCTTCAGCGTTTTCGCGGATTCTGGAATGTCGCGGCCGGCGCGAACGAGGGTGACATCATCGGGCCGGTCTATCTGCCCGAATACCAGCAGGTGGCCGTCGGGCAGGACGGAAAGACCAAATCGGTGGTGATGCCCGACGCGTATCTGGTGCTCAAGGTGCTCCAGCACAAGGCGGAGCACACGCTGACCATTGAGGAGGCGAAGCCGACCCTCGCAGCCCCGCTCATCGTGGGAAAGATGATGGAACTGCTGCGGCAGGAAAACGGCGTCGAGGTCTACCAGGGCGACTTGCCCGAGCCGGCTCAGTTGGGACCGGGCGAACTGGGAATCTGACGCGAACGCAGTGCCCCCTCGACTCCCTCGCCAAAGGCCAGCGCAAGCATGTACAGCGACATGACCATTACCTGCACCGACAGCCAGTAATAGGTGGGATAACCCTGTTTCCACACCGCGTACAGGCCGTAGCCGGAAAGTCCGGTGAGGAGCATCATCGCCAGACCGGCCGCATAACGGGGCTCATCCAGGCGCTCGGCGAAGAACAGCAGCGGCAGCAGCAGCATGACGTAGTAGTAGTATGTCGGTGAGACCAGGAAGAAAAGCGGCACAAAGCCCAGGATGAACGCGCGGTGATCCTTCAGGCCCACCGCGCCGGCCAGGGACAGGGCAAGCACAAACAACTGGATGGTCCACCAGTCGGCAAGACCGTGCTCGTACCGGGCCGCACTGAGCGTCGGCGCCATGTTTTGCGCCGTCGGCGCCGCCTGCGCGGCGGACTTGGCGGCATTTTGCCAATCACCCATGAAGACGTACTTGAACCCGACCCGCCATTCGCTGATGCCCGCGTTGTGCTGGGCGATCTTTTGCGTGTATTCGGGCCACACGCCGGCACCATGCCACCAGAGTCCGGAAAGCGCAACCATGCCGCCGACCGTCACGCCGAAGGCCGCGAAGAACCGCATCCATCGGCGGTCAATGCGGGACGTCCACAGCCCCCAAGCCGCGAGCGCCGCCAGTGCGCCGCCGAAAGCCGCCCATATGGCCGCGCCGGCAAGGGCCAATGCCCTGCCCGCCAGACCCAGCCTGGCCGGAAGCAGGAGTGAAAGCACCGTATGGTCCGGAGAAGCCAGCCACGGAACGGCCGCAACGAACAGGAACCGGCACGCGCACCAGACAAAAAACGCCGCTCCGAAAACAACGCCTACGCGCACGATGCGCCTGTTTCGCACGCTGGCCGGACGCGTCATCAACGCTGTTATTCGCGGACGCAGCTCAGCAACTCCAAGCCGGAGGGTTTGCATGAGCAGCCGTGAGCCCGGCCCGAACAGCAGCACTGCCGGAAAGATGCGGGAAAGCACCGACCACGCAAGAAACACCCCCGCCGTCCCGTACCAGCGTTTCTTGAGGAAGCAGGCGCAGAAGAGCATGCACATCGCATAGTCCGTGCGCAGCAGCGCCCCCTTCATGTGCCACCATTTCATCATGTAACACGTGCCCAGCAGCACGATCATGAACAGCGCCGTCCGGAACCCAAAGGCCCACACCACGGCCGCAAAAGCCAGCAGGATCAAAAGGGGATCCAGCATCGCCAGGAACATCATTCCCGCGTTGCTGTCCGTGGAGACGCGGTTGGTGAAAAGGGTCCCCACCATCATGCCCCACACGGGCGTGCCGTTGTACCCCTTGTCCTTCAGCACCCCCGCCCAGCGCGAATCGACCATGCGGTTCTTCATCCAGACGACGTCTTTCTTGAACGTTTCCCAGCGTTCTGAACTAAAGCGCTGCTTGACGGCGTCGCGGTTCTTCAGCACGTCGTCGGCCTTGATGGTGCCGCCGGTGGCAAGGTCTCGTATGGTGCCGCTCGAATGGTTCCACTTGCGGCCCGTCTCGTCGTCGGCGATCAGCGCCGCCGCATACAGCCGGGTGGAGCCAAGTTCCCCCTGGTATTTCGATCCGAGATAATAGTGGAAGAATTCATAGGCGTTGAGGTAGGAGCCGTAGCGGTAGTAGTCGG
>CAIXUF010001349.1 GCA_903922535.1 Candidatus Hydrogenedentota bacterium | reverse complement strand
TTGCCGCGCCGCTGGTGTTCTTCACAAACACCTGGTCATACCCCGCAAAAACCGAAGTGCCACCCGCCGAAGGCTGGCGCAGCACGGTGTAGCGCAACTGGCCGTTGTCGGCAATGAGCGCGTTGACCTCGCCCTGGTTCCAGTAGTCGGTCTTAAGGCAACCGATCGCGGCCGGACCGCCGACGATCTGCGGAATCCGCGGCGAAGGCCCCAGAAGGAGGGCGTTGTTCTCCCGCAGCAGGTTGCCATACACGCTTTCCCCAACAACCGGCGCGGCCAAGCCCTTTGCCTTGTCAAAAGACGGCGCGTGCGCCGCCAGCGCTTCGGCGCTCATGTTGGACAGCCGGGTAAAGCGCCCATTGTGCTCGGGCAGCCCGTCGAGCCCGTTGAGCAGTTGCACGGCCCTGTCTTTGGCGAGCACCACTGAACCCACCAGCTTGATCATGCCCGGTGTGCCGCAGCCGCCCTTGCCACCGTCCTTTGCCGCGCCAACCGCCGCACCGGCAACCGGATCGGCGGCATTCGCACTGAACCGGCCGCCTGTAATCCGGAGCAGGCCCCGACACGCAAGAACGAAGGCGCCACCACCGTCGGCGCCTTTTGCGCCGCTGCCGATGCCACTGCCCCCGCCGCCGCCGCCGCCGTTGCCGGCGGCAAGCGAAGTGTCCTCCGCGAGCGCGTTGAACCTTGCCGCGCCGCCCTGTCCGCCGATGTCGCCGCCTTCTCCCGGCGCTCCATACGCGCCATAACCCGCCGCACCGCCAGTTCCCTTTCCGGCGGCACCGCTCTGGGCGCCGGCGCCGCCCGCGCCGCCCACACCGCCGCCGAGTGTGCCGGGGGTGACGTCCAAATTGGCAAGCCAGGTCATGTCGCCGGACGCCGCGATGGACAAAGGACGTGTGCCGGTCACGTTCACCGCAACCCCGGACGCCACACGCGCGTCCCTGAAACGAAACACGCAAACGCCGCCCTCATCAGTGCCGGACGCAACGACTGCGCCATCCAGCGTCATGGTCATCGCGGAAGTGTCAACCGTGAGCTTTCCCGACGCGGCGGCCAGGTCCGCCGCGGCGCCGGCCGCGTCATAGGTGCCCGGACTTTGCGCCGGATGCACGGTCAATGTCACGTTGCACACGGAACTGTTGCCCGCGCTGTCTGTCGCCGTCAGCACCACGTCATGCGCGCCCACTGCCAGGTTCGTGCCTGCGGGCGGCGACTGTGTCTTCGTCTCTTTGCCGGAACACCTGTCCCACGCGTCCAGTTTCCCCGTCACATCGGGTGCCGGCGCGCTGCCGCTCTCGTCGGCCACGGCAACCGCGTCCGCCGGGCAATATCGGATGATCGGCGCGGAGTCCGCAACAGTCACCCTCCGCCTCACTTCAACGGCGCTGTTGCAGCATTCGTCATGCGCGTTGTAGGTGACGGTATAGATGCCGGGCACCGCGGCGTCAACCTTGTCGCCGCCAATTTCAACGTCCGATTCGCCCATGCAGGCGTCCATGGAAATGGCGCCCTCCTCGGTGTATGTGCCACCGCAGTCCACCGTGACGGCGCTTTCACCCCGCAGTGCGATTACGGGCGGTTCCATGTCCGCCACTGTCACCGTGCGCGTGACCTCGGCGGCGCTGACGCCTTCGCCGTCCTTCACGTTGTAGCGCACGGTGTAGGTGCCCGGCGTGTTCGCGTCCACCGGGTCGGCGACAACTATCTTGCCGGTCTGATCGCCCTGGCAATTGCTGTCAATGGCCGTGGCGCCCGCATCGGCGTAGGCGCTGCCGCACTGCACCGTTGCCGCGGCTTCGCCGGCAAGGTTTATCACCGGCGGGGGGGAGGGCGTGTCCGGGGTCCTGTCGCGCCACTGATCGGCCAGGCAGACCCTGTAATCGGCGTCATCGAAACTCACGCCGCCGAAAAGCCAAAGTGTTCCCCAGTCGTTCTTCCACCAAACCGCGTACCTGGGCGCGTCGGGCGTGCCCCCGGTTCCGCACGGGTTGTCCGTCATGACACCCCTCTTCCAGACCCAGTTCCCCGTCGCCGGGTAATACTTCCACTTGTCGTTGAGGTTGCCGGTGCTCGTCCAACTGGAATAGCCGGTGCCGCTGAAAAGCCACAGTGCCCCGGTGCTGTCAATCCACGAAATCGCCTGGGCGGGCGCTCCCGGGTTGTCGGCCACCGCTGTGTTTCCGAACGAGCCGTATATCCCGGGCCGGTCAAGCGCAACAGCACCCTTCACGACGATCCACTTGTCCGTGGCGGGGTCATATTTCCACAGGTCGTTGACCCTGTCCTCACTGTCATCGTCCTCGGGACCGCAACTGCCGAAGCGCCACGTTGCCCCCGATCTGTCCGTCCACGCGACCGCGCTGTAGCGCAGGCCGGGCATTTTGTCCGGGTCGGGCGTTCCGCGTTTGCCGTAGGTTCCGGACTGGTTGATGGTTCGGGCGCCCTTCATCCAGGCCCAGTTGCCCGAGGCCGGGTCATATTTCCACAGGTCATTGAGGAAGCCTGAACCTTTCCCGTCGGCAAGGCCGAAGCCGCCGTCAAGCCACAGACTGCCTGCGCTGTCGATCCACGACACCGCATGCTGGCGTCCGCCGGGCGTGCTGGCCGGGTCCGGCGTCCCGGAAGTGCCGTAAGTCCCGGGTTGGTTCACCTCGGAGGCACCCTTCATCCAGGTCCATTCGCCCGAGACTGGGTCGTATTTCCACAGGTCATTGAGGGAGCCTGAGCCGGTCCCCGCGGCCTGGCCGAAGCCGCCGAAAAGCCACAGTTTGCCCGTAATGTCGGTCCACGACACCGCATGCTGGCGTCCGCCGGGCGCGTTCGCCGCCGTCGGCTTCCCCGGCGCGCCATAGGTTCCCGCCTGGTCGCCTGTCGGGGTACCCTTCATCCAAGTCCAGTTACCCGTTGCCGGGGTGTATTTCCACAGGTCATTCAGGGAGCCCACCTGTCCCGCTCCGTCGCAGCCCCAGCCGCCGAAGAGCCACAGATTACCCGCTCCATCGGTCCATGACACCGCATCCTGGCGCGCCCCGGGTGTGCTGGCCGCCAGCGGCACACCGGGTGTCCCGTAGGTTCCGCCCTGGTTTCCCGCCGGGGCACCCTTCATCCAGGTCCAGCACCCCGTTGCCGGGTCGTATTTCCACAGGTCATTGAGGGTGCCGCTCTTCCCCGCGCCGTCATAGCCCCGGCCGCCGAAGAGCCACAGATTGCCCGTTCTGTCGGTCCACGAGACCGCATGCTGGCGCGCCCCAGGCGTGTTGGCCCGGTCCGGAACGCCGCGTGCGCCGTAAATGCCGGGCTGGTTCCGCCTTAAGGCGCCCTGCATCCATGTCCAGCACCCCGTTGCCGGGTCATATTTCCAAAGGTCATTGAGGAATCCGCTGTTCCCCACGCCGTCGTAGCCCCAGCCGCCGAAAAGCCACAGATTGCCCGACGGGACAGTCCACGGGATTGACCCGTTACGCGCGCCGGGCGTGTTCACCTTGGCCCCCGCCCCAAGTGTGCCGCAAATCCCGGACTCATTGATCGTCGGGGAACCCTTCATCCAGGTCCAGTTCCCCGTCGCGGGGTTGTATTTCCACAGGTCGTTGAACAGTCCTGAATTCCCTGCGCCGTTCCTGCCGTAACCGCCAAACAACCACGGCACGCCCGACGAGTCCGTCCACGGGGAGGCATTCTCTCTCGCGCCGGGCTGGTTGGCCGGACCGATCACGCTCTTCGCGACAGGGACAGGCGCGGTGCTGAAATCCGGCACGCCTTTCACCCCGGTCCACCCCCTCTCTTCCCAGGCGTTTTTCTCCGCCGCGCCCATGATCGAGCCGCACAGTTCGGGTGGATTGTCCGGCCTCGAAAGTTCGCTGACGGGGAGCCTCATGAACTGCATCCCGCAGCTTGACCACGCTTCAGTCGCGTGCTGCCTGAGGGCAATCTCACTTGCGGTAATGGGTTCCGGCGCGACAACGACCACGGTGTCCATGGGCTTGCCCGAGCGCTGCGCCTGCTCCAACTGGTAAGAGCAGAAGAGAACACCCAATCCGGCCGAGGCTGACAGCATGGTCATTTCGGTCCAATACTTCCCCCCCCCCTTGAACAGGCGCGGTGCAATGACATGATCGTTTCCCCGGACGTTGTCCCTGATGATTCGCCCCACACGTTCATATTCGCGGGTTCCCTGCCGGAAGACGTCGTCATAGCCGAAACTGCCAGCCGCCACGGACAGGGCAGCGACCGCCAGCACAACAACCGAAATGACAGGCAGCATTTTGCCCGAACGCCATTGAAGGGTCATCATTGCCAGAACCGTCGGCAGCAGCGCAAGGCTCGCACAGCTCAACGGCACCGCGAACTTAAGGACGGAGTAGTCGTTGTCGGCGGCGTGGTGCCACAAAATGTAGCTGTGCAGAAAGCATGGCGCCACTAGTGTGAACACCGTGCCCATAAGCCGCATCCTGGCACCGGGCATTGCCGTTCCCCGGCGTCGGCCGCCAAATGCAAAGGCAGTGACGCTGGCTGCCGACACGGCAAGCGTCAACCAGACAATGACCTGGACCGGATACCCGTAATACCTTTGAAAATAGCCCTCCCAGAAATTGTGCCACTCCAAGCCCGTATTGCGCATGACCCCCGAGTGGCTAAGGAACTTAAACACCGGCAGAAGAAGACCCTGCATTCCCCGAACGATAAACAGATGCAGCAACAGGAAAAAGGCGGCCAAGACGGCGGGAACTGAAAACAGCAGCATGTTCCTTGCCGCTGCTTTCCAGTTGCGCCCCCACTGCCAGAAACACAGGCGCTTTATGGTGATTGCCATCAGCACACTTACGGTAAACCAATCAATGAGCAAACCCGTGAACATCGTGGCCGCAAAGATCAGGTCAAAACGCCGCGTGGAACGCTCTTCCGCCAGGGCACTGTCCCGAAGGGACTCGATAAGCGCCATGGCAACAAACACCGGGATGACAAACCCGTCCGCCCAGTACATGGCCTGAAAGAAGTACATTGGGGCAGGGTGAAATATCAACACGGCAGCCGAAGCGAGAGCGAGCAACAGCGCCGGCATGAGCCGCCTGGCGGCCGACAGGACCGCAGAAAAAACGAGGGCGGCCCCCAGCAAAGCAACTAGCCAGTGAACGAGAAGGCCGTAGACCATTGCCCAGGCAACTGTTGGCCGCGTTCCAAGGATCTTCGCGGGAAGGTACAGCGGCATGAAGAAGAGGGGAAAATACATGGTCATGGCACTGTCGAGGCGCTCGCCCTGATCAAGCGCAAGTCGGGGACTCTCGTACGTGGGAAAACGCAAATGGCTAAGAGCGGGTTCACCGAGCCATTCACCCACAAGGCGAAGGGAGATCGGTAGCAATAGCTCTGACGTCGTGTCGTTGCCGGACAAACCCATCGTTCCGAACCAACTCCGGCGCGGCGGGATTGAACAGGCAAACATGAGCGAGACTGCCAAAAAAAGAACAACCAACGCCAGACACTTGAGGCCGCGTGGAGGATGCATGGCATCCTGACAGCCCGTCCCTTCGACACCACGTCCGCAACTCTCGGTCGGCACCTTAAATGACATTGTGAAACACTCTCTTATGGTTCCCGGATTTGGCCCACGCCAGGGCGGCCGCGATCATATTGCGCTTTCCTGATGCATCAGCCGGATCCCAACCGATGCGGAGACTTCTGGAAGCGCTTACCCGTGCATTCACCCGCCTGAAAAGCCTGTCCCGGTTCACGCATTGCCGCCATGCTGCCTTCACATTCTTCCTTCGCATACACAAAGGTTACCAGAG
>CAIXUF010001348.1 GCA_903922535.1 Candidatus Hydrogenedentota bacterium | reverse complement strand
CCGGATCCAGTATCTTCTTGTGATACATCAACGCCGTCTGCAGGAGCGTCCGACCCGAGGCGGCATCGACAACATTGGCCAGGGCAGCCTTGATGTCGCGAGTGAACTCCTTGTCCGTCAGATTCTCGGACCCCAGAAACAGATCGTCCGGGTTCGGTAGTTTGCGGTTCACGATCCGTTTTGCCGCCGTTTGCTCCTTGCTTCCGTTGCCCACCCATTTCAGGCAGGCGCCCAGAATGCGCGGCCACTGTTCCGTCGTCCAGTAGGGTACGGTTCCTGCCGCCGGGTTCCCGTACGGGTTGATCAGCATCGCCACTACGCGTCCCTTCCCGACCTCCCAGCCCACAATGGCCGGGTATTCACCGGCCCTGGCAAAAACCTTGGCTCCTTCCTTGACCTGCGATTTGTCCACACTATAGGCTACGCCTGCGTTGGGCCAGGATATCCCTGCCAAAACACCGTCATCCGTACCCCGAAGCGCCATACCCTGGCTGCTGTCCGCAGAATTATCGGCTTGCACCATCCGCACCGGAAGTATCCCGGCCAGCGCCGTGTTGTGATCCGATCCGTAGGAGAGGTTGAATCTGCCCCCCAGCAACAGAACCCCTCCGCCCTGCCTCGCAAATTCGGCCACCATGGCCCGCCGCTTCTGACCCAGATCGCCCGCCGCGAGATTGTCGAGCACAATGACATCTTGTGTCCACAGATCCTCGATGCTGTCGGGAAACTCCCGCATGTTTCCGCCGCTGGGAACACACCCCGTCTGCTGCCAGTTTGCCATTACGACCCACGACATGCGGTAGGCGCCGCCGCCCGCCAGTGCAAGCGCGTCTTCAATGGGATTCAACCAGGCGAACATGCCGTAACAATGAAGCACATCCAGCACACCGTTGCGACGCAAGCCCAGGTCGGCCGGCTTCGGCATCTTGGCCCAGACGGTCTCGTCCACATTGGTGGTCGCCGCGTAGTCCCGATAGTAGGGCGGACGAGGCGGTGGCGCGTCCGCCGCGTTTGCCTCCTTGGCGTGCTGTTGCTCGGCAGCAAGCGCGAGGGCTTGCTGCACCGGGGTCGTCAAGGCATACAGGGGTTCCTGGCCGGGCGCTTCGACATCGAACACCACGATGCTCCACACCTTCACGCGGTTCAGCTTGACGCGACACCAGCCTTCCGCCTGCGCAGGCTCCAGGATCTCGATGCCGTCCGGCAGGTCCGGGGTGACATGCCACACGCGCGCCACGCGACCGCGCCCGGCGGCCTTGAGTTCCACCCCCACGTTGCGGAGGGCCGCGGGAGGGATTTCCACCTCGCCATTTGGGAACACGCGGCGGCCGGGCATGTTCAGAATATTGACGAGCACCTGTTGATGTCCATTGAGCAGGCGTCTCAGCCAGACGCACTCCTTCCACCACGGCGGCACGGCATCCGTTTGCGCGGGATCGGTGGTGACACTCACGCACGCATCCGGCTGTGCCAATCGCGCGGTGTTGTCCCACACGAAGGCGGAATAGCGCGTCATGAATTTGTTCAACGTGCCGAACGCGAAGCCCGCCGTGGTCATGGACGACATGCGCTCGCCGGCGGCCAGGTAGAGCACCGTCTCGTACGTCGTTTCCATGAGTGTTCCTGAGCTTGCGTCCTCCCTGGTAACACAGGCGGGCAAACAACCGGCCTGTTTGAGGAAATCGGCATGGCCGCAAATTTGCCTGAACGCAGGAGCCTTGGATGGGACTGTCATACGATTTTCTTTTTCGGCTTTTCCAAATGCCAACTGGGCGTCTCTGTCCATTCTGTGCCATCCCGAATGGTATGCCGTATCGACGATCATGCCTTGGTTGCCGGCGCATTCCTGGAAGAATGCCGGGTTGGGTGGAAAATATCCGGG
>CAIXUF010001347.1 GCA_903922535.1 Candidatus Hydrogenedentota bacterium | reverse complement strand
ATGTGCCCGGACAGTCCCGACATGATGCCGGTCTGCCCTCCGGGCAACGTGGCGTACCAGGTCGATATTGAGAACAACGCCTACAACTGCCGTGACTTCATGTATTCGTTCACCGCCACGCTCAAGGAGTTGGGCGTCCTGGACTACATGCCCGTGATGACCACCGGCGGCGGCACCGCGGCCGAGATCACCACAAACAAGAACATAGACGACTTCAAGACCTGGTGCAGCGGCGGGCCGGTCCTGATATCGGACAACAACTTCCCCTACCAGCATGTCGGGGCATACGAGACCGACCCGACGGCGGCCCATTCTCCCATGCAGCAGAACGATCAATACCCCGCCGGCTTCCGGGACAAGGAACTATACAAACGTGTGTGGGGCGTGTGGGCCAACGGCATGACACAGGCAAACGACGACGTGGTCGGCTGGTGCACCGCGCAGTACATGTGGAACATACTGAAACTCGACAAGAAACAGCTCGACGCCGCCGCGACGCGCAAAGTGGCCGGCCCCGATGTGTACCCCATTGCAAAGAGCCTCTTCGAGGAGTTCGACGACGGCGCGTGTTACCTGGCGGATGAACTCAGGCCCAACCCGCCGTTTGCGGTGAGCAACCGCGTCCGATTTGCGGGCAAAGGCTGGGGCTACGAGATCACCTACACGGATGCCATGCGCCTGGAAGCGCAGCGGCTGCGCGGAAAACTTGGGCGCCTTATCCCGCAGGTCGAGGCGAAGTGGGAAGCCAACAGACTCCGGTGGATCGGTTACGACGCCTACACATTCTGTCCCGTGTACCTTGCCCGCGGCTATATCAAGGGATGGGAAGAAGCCAGTAACAAGGACAGGCTGGGCGATACCGCCCTGCGCGATCTCTTTCTGGAAGCCGACGACTTCCAGCAGCGGTTCTTTGCGGGTCCGCTCAAAATGGCGGGCAGAATCCCCGTCGAACGCCAGGACGAGGCGTATTCCTTCGGAAGACTGGTCAAGCTCATCACCGGGGAGCGGCTCAAGTCGCCCATCACCGAGTCCCCCGCGGAGTGCAAGGAGCCGTACGTGGACCTGTGGAAGGAGGGCCTGCTGGGCAAGTTCTTCCAGACCGCTTTGACAGTCCGCCTGGCCGACATCTCAGACGGGGATGTGCGGCTCACCGGCGGCTGGGGCAAGGTCGAAGAGGCAGACAAAGAGCCGTTCCGCACCGTAACCGGCGAGGCCGCATTCAACATAGACCCGCCGGTACCGGATGGCACTTTGATCCGGGCAAGACTTGGCACAGACGCCGCGAGTCTTACCGATTCCACGCCGATTACGCTTTCCGCGGGAAGTGTCTCCCGCGTGGACGCCGTTTGCAGACCAAGGTGGGTGACCTGCCTGCTGCCCACGGACAGTCTTTCTCAGGTGACGCTGAAGGCCGATAAGCCCGTGCGGGTTTATTCAATCGAGATATGCAAGCAAACCCGGGACCGCCTTCCACAATAGGTGTGAATGACCTGCGTGCCCGCCGGATAATGAAAAGCTGGATGATCGTCCACCTCATTCGACGTCGGCCGGGCGAGACCGGACCACAACTGCAACCCTGAAAACGGAGTATGATTCATGAGACTTTTGTCGTTTGCCGGAATGCTGATGTTTGCGCTTGGCGCGGCCGCCGT
>CAIXUF010001346.1 GCA_903922535.1 Candidatus Hydrogenedentota bacterium | reverse complement strand
GACTACTGCTTTCAGGGCAAAGAAACCATCGACTATGCCCTTTCCAAAGGACTGACGCTGCGGGACAACAGCATTCTGGTGCAGCCGCCGCCGAACTCGTACTTCAACGCGGCGATGGCGCAGGCCTTCTGGCCCAAACTGCCGGTCATTCTCGAGCACGAACATTATCAGGCCTCCATCGCCCGCGGCGCGTGGAGTCCGGACCTGTTCATGCAGGCCATTGAGGACTATCATGCGAGCTACATGTGCATCCACTGGTTCCCCCGCGAATTTCTGGAGAAGGAGCGCCCGCTGATCGACCGGGTCAACTTGCGCCTGGGCTACCGCATCCAGTTGCGCGAGGCGTCCTGGCCGGCGCGGGCCACGCTGGCGGATCGACCCGAATTCGTGTCGCGCTGGGCCAACGCGGGCGTGGCACCCTGCTATCCGGGAGGATTTGTCACATTTACGCTCAAGGACGCCAAGGGTGGCATTGTGGCCGTGTTCGTCAATGAGACCTTCAACATCCGGGATCTGGCTGTGGCCGCGCCGAGCGCGGCACCGGAACAGGAGGCCCGATCAGCCCATGGATTCGCGCCAAACATGCCCGCCGGGACCTTTGACCTGTTTGTGTCGGTGGGCCGCCATGACGGCACCCCCGTGATCGCCCTGCCCCTCCCCGACGGCGACGGCCACCGCCGATATCGTCTTGGAAAGATGGAGATTCTTCCGGCTTCCTGACCCCATTGCGGCGCGGATTCGGGTTGAAAGCTTCCAGCGCATCGTGCATACTGCGTGCAGTCTCAACTCTAGGAGTCTCCCATGATTTCGCTCTCATCGTCCCCATCCCTGGCCGTGGTGCGGCGTTTATCCCTGTCCCTCCTTCTGGCCACAGGCTGCGCCGGCGCGCTGGCGGCGACCCCGGGAGACGTGTCGCAGGGCGGTGTGGCCGGCAGCGTGGCCGCCAAGGAGCAGGCGGCAACCTCCGTCACCGAAGGTGAGCAGAGCGTCACCACCGAACCCAGGAAACTGGGGATGGAAGCCTACGAAAAGGGGGAATTGCCCAAGGCCGTGGAGTACCTTGGCGCCGTGCACGCGCTGGAGCCGAAGGACGCCGAGGTGAGCGGACGGCTCGGCTTTGCGCTGAAGGAAACGGGCGCCTATGAAAAGGCCGTTACGGCGCTGAAGGAGGCAACGGCCACCAAACCGGACGACTATTATTATTGGTGGTGGCTGTCGGACACGCAGCGCCTGCTTGGGCAGTACAAGGAGGCGCTCGACAGCATGGCGAAGTCGCGGGACGTCGCACCCAAGGAGGTCGCCAAGGACCTGCAGCAGTATGTGGACTACACGGCAACCCTGGCCGACCGCAATGCGTCCTGGGAGAATTTCGCCCAGCACATCGACTTTGCCGAACGCCACCGCAAGAACCGCCGGGTGCGGCGGCAAATCTCCGAATATGCCACGGCGCTGGATGTGGCGCCGCCGGTCACCGACGCCAACACGGACGGGCTCAAACGGCTGGTGTGGATCAACCAGGAAATGGGCACCCAGTACAATTACATTGAGGAGCCCGAGGTGGCGGTGGACTACTTCCTGGTCGCGCTGGACTGCGCAAACCACGCGGGCCTCAAGCAGGAAGCGATGCGCAACCACCAGAACCTCGCCATTTCCTGGCGGATGCAGTACGAGCGCGCCCCCGAGAAGAGCGCGCCCATGCTGGAAAAGGCGATCACCGAGTGGAGCGCGGCGCTCGCCCTTGCCAAAGAAATCACTGACACGGTGTATCTCCGCTATGCGCAGGGCTGCCTGCTGGACTGCCTCGCGCTGGCGCGGCCGGTGACCGATCCGCTGCTGGTGGAAACGCGCGCGGCAAACGAGAAAGAAGTGCCCTGGAAAGGCCCCATCAACGAGTACTCCCTCGCCGACGCGGTGGCGGGCGAAATGGCGTGCCGCCTGACCGAGGGCGATTTTGCCGGCACCCGTGTGCTGCTGGAAATGTCCCTTCCCTATTTCGAGCAGTCGAACTACCTGAGCGACTATCAGCGCTGCGTGGATCTGTATCTTGTCCAGGCGTGGCTCTACCAGAAGCAGGACCACCCGGCAGAGGCGCTGAAGGTGCTCGAAAAGGCCGACAAGAAGGCGGTGCAGGCGCGCGAGTTCGTGGACGCCGACGCGTTCAACCGCGGCTCGGGCGACCGGATGCTGCGCGCGCTGGCCGTGGGCAAAGCCCGCGCGCACGCCGCGCTGGGCGAGGGCGACGCGGCGCTTTCAACGATCGATGTCTACAAATCGGCGCGGCTGCGCAATCTGCTGGGCAGCAAGGTGGTCGATGACGCGGGCCGCACGGATTCGGTCAGCGAACGCAGCACGATCCGGCGGCGCATCTCGTGGCTGGAAGTGCGGCGGGACACCGCCAAGGACGCCAAGAACGCGGACGAGACGGCGCGCATCGAGGACCGGATTGCGCATGACCGCACCCGCCTGGCATGGCTTGACCGGGAAATCGGATTTGTTGCGCCGGGCAAACTCAAGTACGAGGGCGTCCCCGACATCGCGCCCGAAACGCTGCGGGCGGCCATCCCGGCGGGCACCATCGTGCTCGACTACCTGTTCGACACCCGCGGCGGCGTGGGCGTGGCCGTGCTGCGCTCCGCCACGACGGCGCGCATCATCGACGCGACGGACACCGCCGTCCGCGCCGCGGCCGCAAAGATCGCCCCTTCCGATCCGGGCGCCTCCGGCCCGGCCCTGTCGGAATTGGGCGCGAAGCTGATCGCACCGTTCACCAAGGAGTGGACCGGGGTGGCGCGGACCATCATCTGCACCGACCCCGCCACGGACCATATTCCCTTTGACGCGCTCCAAACGGAAGCCCCGTCCTCTGACTGGCTGGTGACGCTCAGCTATGCCGACAGCGCCGCGCAGTATGCAAACCTGCTTTCCGCCCCCGCCGTGAACCCCACGCGTCTCAGGGCCGTTCTGGCCCGCGAGGACAGGGCCGCCCTGTTTGCAGCACCGGCCGAAGGCACGCCGACGGTCGAGCGCAAGGTTGGCACCGAGGCAACGCCGGACGCGCTGATAGCCGGTGCGCAGCCGACGGATGCCGTGCATGCGGCCTGCCTCATCGACGCGGGTCCGGTGGACGTGATGCTGAGCACCCTGGTCTTTGCGGGCGAAAAAGGCGCCGGTGAACTGCCGCTGGCGCGGCTGCTCGGCGAGCCGGTGCCCGCGGCCGTGTTTTCCCTGGACTGGGCACCCGCCGTGCCGGACATGGAATGGCGCGGCGAACTGCTCTCCGCCCTGACCGAAACCCTGCGCACCGGCGGCTGCGGCACGATTGTGACGACACTCTGGCCGGTTGATCCTGCCGTGTCCGCCGCCTTCTATGACGCCTTCTACGCCAAGGTGGGCCAGGGCAACAAGGCCGGCGCGGCCCATGCGGCGCGCGAAATGGTGCGCAACGCATTCCCCAACACGCTCGACTGCGCGGCCTTTGTGCTTCGGGGCGATCCGCGCTGAGGATCTGACCACTGTGGGACGGTTTGGCGTAACCTCCGGAAAAGAGGCCGAACTGGCCGCGCGCATGGAGCGCTGTGGCCTGCTTGAGGGCGATTTGGACGAGTCGTTCGTGCGCGCCTCCGGCCCCGGCGGGCAGAAGGTCAACCGCACCGCCACGGCGGTGCGGCTGCTGCACCGGCCCACGGGCCTGGAAGTGAAGGCGCAGGAGGCCCGTTCCCAGGCGTTGAACCGCTTCCACGCGCGACGCCGTCTCTGCGAACTCATTGAGGCGCAAACCCTCGGTGCCGACAGCCCCGAGGCAAAACGCCTCGCCCGCCTGCGCAAACAAAAAGACCGGAGAAGAAGAAGACATGCGGGGGAAGGAAGGCCGGACCGGGGGACCGTGCAGGTGGACGATCTGTGACAAGCCCGAGGAAACTGTTTCTTGAAGACTAACCCAACCGAAAGGAGTCACGCATGAACCCGCGAACCGCCCAAAACTACGAGAATCACCGGTCGTTCGACATCGCGCACATTTTGTTGTGGCCGATCCTGCTTTGCGCCGGCCTGCTGGCCGTGGCGGCGGCGGTCTTTCACCGGCACGCCCCCCTGCTCTTCGGTCTGTCACTCCTTCTGCTCATACTGGTCAACTTCATCATGGTCTACAAGGTGCGCCAGTATTCGCTCAAGATGCAGGACCGCATCATCCGTCTCGAAATGCGGCTGCGCCTGCAGAAACTGCTGCCGGTGGACCGGCACTGGGAGATTAACGGACTGTCCATTTCCCAGTTGATCGCCCTGCGCTTTGCCGGCGACGAGGAACTGCCGCCGCTCATGCGCAAGGTCCTCGACGAGAACATCCAGGACCGGAACACCATCAAGAAGATGATCAAGGAATGGGAAGCCGACTACTCCCGGATATGATTGTCGCGAACGGAAGCCTTTTTGGAGTGAGGCGGCCATGCCGCCGCACTCCAAATTGGGCATTGAGCCTTCCCCCGCTTTTTGCGCAGAATAACGTTCATCGAACTCGTGCAGAACAACCCTGATTCCGAAAGGTGGCAGGATGATGAACAGGCAATGGATCATGGTTGCTGTGCTGGCAGGAATCTTGGCGCCCCCCCCGGCCATTGCCGAATCCCCTTCCTTCCCCGCCGCGCCGCCGCTGTACTATGACCTTGCGCAAACGCCCCCGAAAGCCGCAAGCGCCAATATCTTTCTTCCGAAAGATGCCAGGACCGTGCTTGTGCCGCCGGCCGCTTTGGGAAAGGCTGTGCGGTTTGAGGCGCGGGACGACCAGGGCAAGGTTGTTTTGGCGGGCCCGACAAAGAAAGCGGTTGATCTCGACGACACTGGCATTGGCTGGTATCGCATAGATTTCTTTGACGGGGCCGATGCGCCCCTTGGCTGGACAACCGCCGCCATCCTTCCGCCCATGCCAAAGCATTCGCGCGAAGACTTGCCCGTCGCGGTGGACGTTGCGCTGTCGTGGATCGCGCCGGACACCGACAGGGACCGCGAACGCATGGCGGAGATCGCCACCCGGACCGGCGTCCAATGGGTGCGCGACCGCCTGCGCTGGCGGGAGATTGAAAGCGCGCCGGGCGCATATGCGCCCTCCACAAAATACGACCGCATGGCGAAGTTGCAGCATGCTTCCGGCTTGAACGTGCTGCAGGTGTTTCACGACATGCCGAAGTGGGTCCGTCCGAAAGAGGAACCCGGTCAGGATCGCGTGCTGCCGGACCTGTGCGCGGTGCATGCGTTCGGCAAAGTGCTGGCCAAACGCTTTCATGGTTCCGTGCAGGCCTGGGAGCCGTGGAACGAGGCCAACTGCGGCAGCTTCGGCGCATGGCCAATTCATCTGATGTGCGCGTGGCAGAAGGCCGCCTATCTGGGTTTCAAGGAGGGTGACCGCAAGACGACCGTCTCCTGGCAGCCCATTGCGGGCATCAACACGCCCTCGCTGGCGCGCGGGGTGGTCTTAAACGAAACGTGGCCCTATTTCGACGCGTACAGCGTGCACTCTTATGACTGGAACACCGGCTACATGGAACTGTGGCGTCCTGCCCGCGACGCCGCCTCGGGCAAGCCGATCTGGGTAACCGAATCGGATCGGGGCATCCATGCGGCGAAGGACGCCATCGGCGGCGAACTGGACCCGCGGCTTGCGCTGCTCAAGGCGCAGTTCATCGCGCAATCCTATGCGGACAGTCTGGCTGCGGGTGCGGCGCGGCATTTCCATTTCATCCTCGGACAGTACATGGAAACCACCGTGCAGTTCGGCCTGCTGCGGCAGGATATGACACCCCGTCCCGGATATGTGGCGCTGGCGACAGTGGCCCGCATGCTGAACGG
>CAIXUF010001345.1 GCA_903922535.1 Candidatus Hydrogenedentota bacterium | reverse complement strand
GAGGATCAGGCCGTTGTCGGTGTGTGCGGTGGTATTGGTCGAGAAAGCGCCGCCGTGGCCAAAAAAGTCGGTTCCAACCGAAAGCCCGAAACCGTAGGAGTCCGGTATCTCCGCCGGGGTCTGGCGGCTGGTCATGGTTTTCACCGCAGTCTCTGACAGGTACCGTTTCCCGTCCAACTCGCCGCCGTTGAGAAGCATCTGGTAGAAGCGCGCCACATCATGCGCGGTGGAGAAAAGCCCCCCCGCCGGCATGGGGAAGCGCTGCGTGCGGTCGGTGAGGGGATAATGCAATTGATCGATCGGCGTCTCTTCCAGTCCCTGCTTGTCCGCCGTTGTCCTGTACGACTTGGCGAGCCGCGCCACCTGCCCGTCGCTGGGCCAGAAGGTGGTGTCCTTCATCGCCAGAGGCTGAAACAGCCGGTCATCGAGAAACTGTTCGAAAGGCTCGCCCGCCACAACCTCAATGATTCGCGCCGCCGTGTTGAAACCGGCGTTGCTGTACTGGTATTTGGCGTCGGGCTCAAAATCGAGCGGCGTCATCGCGTAACTCCGGACACGGGCGCACAGGGGGAATCGATCAAGAGGTCCCTCCATGGCGGAACTGAAAGGCAGCCCGCTCGTGTGGGACAAAATGTTCCTGACCGTAATGGGATGCCGCGGGCGGCGCAGCAGAACGTGCTCCTCATCCCGCTCCACGGCAACCATTTGGCCGTGGAACTCCGGCAGATACTTCTCGACGGGATCGTCCACGCTCACCTTGCCCTCATCCACCAGCATCATCAGCGCCGCAGCCGTGATGGGCTTGGACTGTGAGGCGATCCAGAACAGCGAGTCCGCCTGCATGGGCTTTTTCGCTGCAATATCCGCCCAGCCGATTGCCTCGGTGGTCAGGACATGGTCTTTGTCGGCAACCAAAAGGACGGCGCCGGCCAACTCTTGCCTGTCCACGAAAGGCTGCAGGCTGTCCGCAACAGAGCCCGTCGCCTGAGCGTACGCAAGCGGAGGCCGCAGCAGGAGCGCGAACCCGAGAAGCATCAGTGCAATGCCAAAGTGAATCCCGTTGCTTGTCATTGTTTTGCGTTCTCCAAAGGTTGATTCCTTTCAGGCCCACAAGAGCGCGTAGTATGCGCCCTTGTGCCATTTGCCGTAAAGCGGGGCTGCGCGTCAATACCCAAATCAGGAGCCCGGTGCGGCAAATCCGCCCGCCGGGATCGGTGCGGGCAGTGCGGGGCAACCCGCGTTCCTGCCGCAACCGCGATCTGGCCGGCCTTCGCAATGCTTCGGGTCCCCTGCACCTGTCGGGCGCGATGATTTGCATTCCTGGGGCTGTTCTGCCAACCTATCCCCAATAGGCGAGATGGGGCGCAATCGCCAAAGTCATTGGGCGATTGTCCAATTCTTACTGGGTCGAAAGCCAACAGTTGCGGCAACGGATTTACGGATTGGGAATGCCATGACCTTGCGCAAGATGTCGTCGCTGATATGCCTCGTTTGTGCAAGTGTTCTTGGGGCATTCCTGAATGCACCACCCGCTTCTGCGGAATCACCCGCCTCGGTCCTCGGCTTGGAACCCGGCACCCACCGCCTGTGCAATGAAGACTTGGGCGTGATTCTCTGGGGACCGGACGACGCGCCCACCCTCAGCGTGGGCAAGAGCGACATCTGGGACCGGCGGAATCCCAAGCCGCCGGAACCCGTGCTGACGCTGAACGAGATCATGGACAAGGCGCGGGCGGGCGACAAGTCCATTCTCAACGGGGCCGGGTATTACACCGGCTACGGTTCCCATGATTTCCCCTGTCCCAAACCGGCGGGGCAACTGATTCTTCAACTCAGCTTTCTGAAACCCGGCGGAACGCTGGCGGTGGACCCGCAGCCGCGCCAGATCAGCCTGACTGCCGAGAACGGCGCGAAGAGGCTCACGCTGCGCATGTTTGTGAGCGCTGTGCGCAACCTGATTGTCATCTCCGGCGAAGGGACCGCGCTGGAGGACGGCGATGTCGCCATCCGGCTCTACCGGCACCGGGACACGATCGTGCCGGGCGGCGAGGTGCATCCAACCCTCGGCGGCGGCAAGTCGCCGGACGATTTCGACCCACTCCCCATGCCCAAAGCCGGCGCGGAGGACGGGATGCTTTGGGTTGAGCAGGATTTTGGGAAGGACCCCACCTTTCCGGAAGGGTTCACCAGTCTGCTGGCGGCGCGGATGGCCGGGCCGTCCAGCGCGGCCGGGACCGTCCAAGAAGGCACGGGACTGGGCACACCGCTGGTCACCGAAAAGGAGGGGCGGCTCAGCCATGGCCTGACCAAGCGCTTTACGCCCATCAACGAGGCGCCGGGCGCGGCCGTCACGGGCCGTGCGGGCGCGTGTTCGGGGCCGTTCCAGGTGTATGCGACGGTGGTCACGCCCCAGGACCCGCAAGCGGGCCAAAGCGGCACCGTGGCGCGCGCAAAGGAACTCCTGGCGGAGGCCGCGGCATTGGGTCCCGACGCGCTTTGGGCGGAACACCAGCGGCAATGGGACGCCTACGACGCGCAGCCCCACGCCCGGGCATGGTCGGCCGACGGCGCGGTGAAGATCGACGCGGCATGGGGCGGTGTGCCCTGCAAGACGCGGCCCTTTGGCTATTATGGCGACGTGTCGCTGTGCTCGGTCGACAGCACGAAATTCTGCGTCCAGGACTCCTCCATGTGGCATGCCGATTTCCACTTCAACGAGATCGAAGCCACGGGCCCGTGCATGCAGCGCCAGTTCGATTTGCTCGCGTCATACTTTGTGATGATCCAGGCACTGCTGCCCATGGCCCAGGCCAACGCGCGCCAGGTGTACGGCTGCGCCGGGGCGATGTACCCGCTGGCCCATTACCCCCTCAAGGCGGACACCGTCATCCACACGCACGTCAGTTGGGAACAGGGCATGGAGATGTCGGCGCTCCTTGCCAAGCCCTTCTGGCTGCGCTTCCTCTACTCGTGGGACACCGGCTTCCTGCGCGACACGGCCTATCCCGTCCTGCGCGAAGGCGCGCGCTTCTACGCCGATTTCCTGCACTCCGGTCCGGATGGCCTGTACCACGTTTTCCCGACCGTCTCGCCGGAGCATCGCGGCATCACCAAAGACCTGGAATTCAACCGCGACACGCAGTCCTCCATCACGCTCATCCGCTACCATCTGCGCGCGGCGGCCAAGGCGGCGGCATTGCTCAGCGTCGACCCGGAGGAAGCCGGGCATTGGCGGGACATTGCCGAAAAGATGCCGCCCTACCCCACGGTGGACACCCCCGAAGGCCCCATCTTCATCGACGTGGCCGGTGCCCAGCCCATGGAATACAACATCCCCGTCCCCTTGTCCGCCATATTCTGGGGCGACGACATCGGGCTCGATTCACCGCCGGAACAACGCGCCACCGCCGAACGGACGCTCCGCCTCATCAACGTGTGGGAACCGCATCGCGGCTATTTGAAAGGCGTCCGAAGACGCCTCGGAATCTTTGACCCGGCGGACGGTGTCACGCTGGAGAACCTGCTCCAATCCTACACGGGCGTCCTCCGCGTGTTCCCGGCCGTCCCGCCCGAGTTCGACGGCGGATTCGAAAACCTCGGTGCCCAGGGTGGCTTTGTGGTTGCCGCGGAACGGGCAAATGGAAGGGTACGGTCTGTCACCGTGCAGTCGCTCGCGGGACAAACCTGCGTCCTGGCCAACCCCTGGCCAAACGGCAGGGCCGCAATCACCGATGAGAGCGGCGCACAGCCCGTCGCCTTGGAGACCGTCAGCCACGCCCCCAACGGCGCAACCCACATTCGTTTCGAAACAAATGCCGGCCACAAATACCGAATTGAAGAACAGCCCTAGTCCCGCCCATTTTCCGCAATGGACGGGATCCCGTTCGCATTGTCCCGGGAAACGTCGGGATCCTGCCCAACCGTCATGACAACGGTCTTGCTTTCGGGAAACGATCTCTCAACATCGCCGCAAGACGCAATGAATCGATGCAATGTGGGGCAGACATTCCTGTCTGCCGTCTTCTCTTCAAGATTGGATTCTGGCTTCCTTGGTTGCGGCCATGCTGCACCAGGTCTTCCGTACTGCTCTCCTTCGTCTTCTTGTCTTCTTTCGCAGCAGCCCCCACGCGCCCCCGGCAAGCCGTTTTGTGCAAGGCAGATGGCAGCCATCTCATTCTTTGTGCGGTCAGATGCCTGCTGTGACCGCATAAGAACGCAAAGAAGTGCCCCACAAAACGCCTACATCTCGCCCGCGTTCTTATCCGTACAACCATGTCTCAGAATCGTCGCACGCCGCGGTGTCTTCAAATTGCAGATCTCAGATCCTCCCATCGTTCTTCTCTGCGTTCCTCTGCGTCCTCAGCGTCTCTGCGTTAACTCCCCCTGCATTCCTTCTCAGTTCTGAACTCTTTGGTTGCGGCATTGCTGCTCCATACTACTATGCCTGAAAAGCGTCGCAAGCCGCGGTGATTTTCTTGCTTCTTTCCGTGTCCCGCCCGTGTGTTCCGTGGTTGGCTGTTCTTCTTCTGAATTCTGGCTTCTGGCTTCTTTGGTTGCGGCTAAGGGCTGCGCCAGGCATTCCGTGGTTCCATTCGTTAGTGAAGGTCCACAGAAAACGTCAGCGGATACCAGGGCGAGTTTGGGTGATTGGGCGAGGAATTGGGCTCGTCGCCCCTGTGCGGCCCGTTCAATGCGGAATTTGACGGTCTTCTGAACGACCAGTCCGGAGGGGAATCGGACTGCTTGTTCGAAGACCAATCCAGCGGGGAAGGCGAATCCTTGTCGAAAAGCCAGTCCAACGGGTAATGGAACTTTGCCGATGGCGTCTTGAATGCGGGGGAATGGACGTTCTGGCCGCCATTGTCCCCCATAGTGTCTGCCTCGGACACCCCGCCGTCTTTGTGCTGGTACTCTTTTGTCTTCTTGCTCCCGTCGGGGCGGATTGTCACTATTTGGATCCGCCTGTCGCCGCTGTATTCTGTGCCTGTCTTGGTTCCATCTTCGCGGATGCCGGCCGCAACAGGAGTCCTGCTCTCCATGATCGGCTGCGGTGTGTCGGCTGATTTGCCCCCCCCATTCGTGGGACCTGATTTGCCGTTTCGCTCCTCTCCAACGAGTTTTGGGTTCTTTCCCGCATTTCCCGTCGAAGCGCCCCGGCCACCAGACGTGGCACACCCGGAAACAAGCATCACCGCCAAAAGCAAAAAGACTGCCGACGTCTTAATGGGGCCATTCGCTCTCATAGTGTCACCTCACAAAGGCTTGTCTGTTCCCAAAGGGCTTTCGTTTGGCACACCTCTTTCAATTCACCCCGCCTGCCAGTCTTTTAGGACCATTCCTCCGCAAATCGATGCATTCCGACGAAAAGGACCTCAAAAACACCCGGCCTTGCGCGTGCTGCAACGAAAAACACAACTATACCCTATATAAAACACAGGCACCTTGATAATCAATCTCCCGAACGATTCGTCTTCTTCAGCGCCTCCTCCGTGCCGCTTTTCACAGGGCGAACTGAGATTTCCGGCGAAATCTGTCAACAGAGAACTAAAATCATCTTTTCAAATGAAGTTTTCAAATGTGATGAATAAATTCGCGGGCGGTATCGTTTACTCAGATGACGTTGGTAAGACCAGTTGAATCAAAGAATCAGGGCGCGCACACCAAAGGTTGGGCCGCAGCCACCGTCCGGTGGCGGAATCGCGGAACAATCCGTGCCCTGCGGCAGCATGCAATACGTCTTCGCCGGTGGTCCCGACGAACGGACATGGAAAGGAAAACGGGTCATGCGTACACACACAATGCAATTTGGATTGGCCCTCGCGGTGGCGGGAATGATGTGCTTTATCGCGCAGCCTGCCTGGGCGGGCCATCATCACGGCAGTCCGCTCGGGGGCCTTGGCAAGGCACTTGCCGGTGCTGCCGGCCATCACGGCAACGGCGGATTCCCGATTCTGTCCCAGGCGCTTCGGGCTGGCGGCGGCCGTGGCGGCGTCCAGAATCTGGGCCGCCTGCTGGGCCAGGGATTGCTGAACGGCGGCGGTGGCCACGGCCGATCCCAGAACCTGGGCGGCCTGCTCGGCCAGGGACTGCTTAACAGCCGTGGCGGCCGCGGCGGTTCCCAAAACCTGGGCGGATTGCTGGGTCAGGGATACAGCAACGGCAACATTGGCCATGGTGAAATACTGCAATCACTGATCGGACAAGGCGGCTATGGATATGGCGGCGGGAATCACCACGGCGGCCGCGACGGCTACCTGAACGGCGGCTATGGCGGCTACGGTTACGGCTATGACGGATACGGCATGCCGCAGGCCTACCGCGACGTGGGCATAGCCAACGCGGTGGTTGGTCTGGTCGGCGTCGCGGCCCAGGCCGCGCAGAACAGCCAGTATTACCAGTACGGAGCGCCGATGGCGCCGGTCTGCAACCAGCAGGTGCTTGTTTCGCCGTCCCACTACGAGACCAGCCAAGTCTGGGTGCCCGAATCCTTCGACCCGAACACCGGGGCCAAGATTGGCG
Organism: Candidatus Hydrogenedentota bacterium; assembly: GCA_903922535.1. Next base: position 7,704 of record CAIXUF010001345.1, on the reverse strand, counting down.
GCGGCTTCTATGAAAACCGCACGCAGTTGGTGCCCGGGGTGTATGAAGACCGCCCCGTGCCGGTGCCTGTCCCCGCGCCGGTGGTCTGCGCCCCCGCGCCCATCCCCGTGCCCTATGGCCCCGCCTATGGCGTGGGTGGAATGATGCACGCGCCGATGTCCTATCGGATAAGGTAACCCTTCGTCCGCAAAGCCGGGCCACAGAAGACAACGCGCCCCCGGGGTTTCCCGGGGGCGCGAATTTTTCTGTTCTCCGCATCAAAGTCAAAGCAGAAGACAGTCCAACTTGGAGCGGCATGGTCGCAACCAAAGAATCCAGAATTCAGAAGCCAGAAGTAAAGACGGCAGACAAGATTGCCTGCCCCACGCTACGCAAAATCACCGCGCTTTGCGACGCTTTTGATCAATGTGGGGCGGACATTCTTGTCTGCCGCTCTTTCGTCCTTCGTCCTTTGCCCTTCGTCCTTCGTCCGTTGGTTGCGCCTCTGCCGCACTGGGCTTTTCATGACCAGTGAGCCGGAAACGGACGCAGGACTTCCCTACGGCGCGGTGGCCGAGCCGCCGGCGACCCACACTTGGCCGCCGCCCGCCGCGTGCGCGGCGTCAATCGCCGACTGAAGCGTGTGGAACGCCGTCGGCCAGGTCAGACCGTCCTCCGGTCCCGGTGACGTCGGGTCCACAAGATAAACATTCCCCGGTATCACCATAAGCGTCGTCCCGCAGGTGGCCGCATTGCCGCTCCAGTCGGTCACCGTCAGCGTGACGGCATACTTGCCGGCCGGGACGGGGGTGCCCGGCAGCGGCGACTGTGTCACCGTGAGCGGGCCGCCGGAGTTGTCGCTTGCCTTCACATCCGCGCGGAAATCAGGCACCAGCACGGTGCTCGACGGCTCCACCCTGGAGGTTCTCCCGGGCGCACAGGCGGTGATGACCGGCTTGACCGTGTCCGCCACAGTAACCGTGCGCGTCGCGGTGGCGCTGTTGCCGCTGCCGTCGCCTGTGTTGTACGTGACGGTGTAGGCGCCGGGCACCGACGTGTTCACGGTGCCCGCAGAGGTAATGCTTCCCGTAAGGTCGCCTGCGCATGCATCCCCGGCCGTCGCGCCCGCATCCGTGTAGGACGCGCCGCATTCGACGTTCAGACCCGCCGCGCCGTTGAGACGGATGACCGGCGGGGTCGTGTCCACCACGTTGACCGTGCGTGTCGCGGTGGCGCTGTTGCCGCTGCCATCGCCCACGTTGTAGGTAACGGCGTAGACGCCGGGCACCGACGTGTTCACCGTGCTTATCGCGGTAATGCTTCCGGCCAGATCGCCCGCGCATGCATCTCCGGCCGTTGCGCCCGCATCCGTGTAGGACGTGTGGCACTCCACCGTGGCCGGATTGGCACCCGACAGCGTGACCATCGGAAGGGTGCTGTCCACCACGTTGACCGTGCGAGTAACCTCGTCCGCATTGTTGCCGTTGCCATCGTTTACGTTGTAGCGCACGGTGTACGCCCCGGGTGCCGTCGTGTTTACCGTATTCACGACAGCTATGCTGCCCGTCAGATTTCCGGCACAGTTGTCGGTTGCAGTTGCCCCCGCGTCTGTATAGGTTCCACCGCACTGAACGGTGACGAAGGCGAAGCCGTTCAACGAGATGACGGGCGCGGTGGTGTCCGCCACGGTCAGCGTGGCCGTGCAGGTGGCCGTATTGCCGGACGCGTCCGTCGTGGTCAACGTTACCGTGGTGGTGCCGAGTCCCACCGAAGTCCCCGCCGTCGGCGACTGGGTAACGGTCGGAGTCGCACCAAAATTGTCCGTGCCTGTCACGCCCGCCGTGAAATCGGGCACCGCGGCATGACAGGTTCCGTCCGCCGACACGATTTGGTTCGCCGCACAGGCGGTGATGACCGGCGGGGTCACGTCGGCCTCGTAGGCGCCCATGTCCACCCCCGCGCCATCGGGACGGGTCCTCCCCTCGATATCGGTTAACGGCGCGCCGCTTGCCGTGCCGGTGTCGATGCAGGGAGAGCCACTGCGCAGGCGCAGATCGCCCGGCGCGGACATGAACAGCGGATTGACGCCGATAACACTGCTTGTGCACGTAAAGCCGGCTACTTCGGAACCATCAATGGAGGACACATTGCTCCAGAGAATGCAGTTCTTCAGAATCCCGCTTCCGCCGGCTATGGAGGCGCCGTAACAACCGCTGTTGCCCGTGAACGTGCAGTTGGTGATTACTGGCATACCTCCGGAGCTGTAGATAGACCCTCCGTTACCCGGAGCGAAGTGGGACGCGTAGGTGCAGGCTGTGGTGTTTCCGGTGAAGATGCAGTTTGTCACCGTGGGCGAACCGTTGATGTTCTTTATGGCGCCGCCGTCCCCGCCTACCGAGCCATAGTTGGGGAAAGGATAAGACCTGCTGCCTGCATGGTTATCCACGAACTTGCAGTTTGATATGGTCGGGGAAGTATTGAGGATGTACATCCCGCCACCACCGTAGTCCTCGGGCCCGCTGCCGTTCGTCACGGTGAAACCGTCCAACACGGCGTTGTCTGCCCCAATGAGGCAGCGGCGGGCGTCTTGCCCGTCAATGGTGGTCACATTCGTCCACCACTGCCTTTGGCTGCGGCCGCTTTCCGTGCCGGCGAAGCCGCCGTAGATAGCCGCGCCTGGCTGCATGGTGACCACCGGGTCGGTCGTGGCGGCGTAGGTGCCCGACTTCACCCACACCTCGCCACCACCGGCGGTATTGGCCGCATTTACTCCGGACTGGATGTCCTGGAATCCCGTGGCCCAGGTTGCGCCGTCCCACGGCCCGCCGCCGTTCTGCGCATTGACGCGGCAATACACATCCTGCCTAACGAGAACTGCGCGCGTCATCTGCGTTGCGCTGTTGCCGTTGCCGTCGTTGACGTTGTACGTGACGGTGTAGGTGCCGAGGCTGGACGTGCTCACCGGGTTCACGGTGACTATGCTCGCCGTCAGATTTCCCGCGCAGGCGTCGGTGGCCATCGCGCCCGCGTCCGAATAGGTCGCGCCACTCTTGACCTGGACCGTGGCGTTGCCAAGAAGCGTGATAACCGGCGGGGTGGTATCCGCCACCGTCACTGTGCGTGTCACCTGTACGGCGCTGTTTCCGTGACCGTCGTTGACGTTGTAGGTGACGGTGTAGGTGCCGGGCGTATTCGCGTTCACGGGGTTGGTGACGATGATGCTGCCGGTCCGGTCGCCCGCGCAGGAATCACTGGCTGTCGCGCCCGAATCCGTGTAGGACGTGTGGCATTCCACCGTGGCCGGGTTGGCACCCCGCAGAGTGATGACCGGCGCGGTGGTGTCCACCACATTGACCGTGCGGGTGGCCTCGGGAGCGCGGTTACCGCCCGCGTCGCTGACGTTGTAGCGCACCGTGTAGATGCCGGGCGCGTTCACGTCCACCGGGTTGGTGACAACAATACTGCCGGTCAGGTCGGCCCCGCCATCGTCCGTGGCTATGGCTCCGGCGTCGGTATAGGAAGTGTGGCACTCCGCAGTTGCCGGATTGGCGCCCAACAGTGAGATGGCCGGACTAATGGTGTCCGCCACATTGACCGTACGGGTAACCTCCACGGCATTGTTGCCATTGCCGTCGCTGACGTTGTAGCGCACCGTGTAGGCGCCGAGGACGTTCACGTTGACCGGGTTCATTGTGACAATGTTGTCGCTCAGGTCGCCCGCGCAGGTGTCGCTGGCCGCCGCATCTGCGCCGGTGTAGGGCGAGCGGTATTCCACGGCGAGCGGGTTGCTACCCAGCAGCGTGATCACCGGCGGGGTGGTGTCCACCACGTTGACGGTCCGTGCGACCTCCACGGCCCTGTTGTTCGATGGATCTTCCACGTTGTAGCGCACTGTGTAGGCGCCGGGGACGTTTACGTTGACCGGGTTGCTGACGACGATGCTGCCGGTCAGGTCCCCCGCGCAGTTGTCGCTGGCGGTCGCGCCCGCGTCCGTGTAGGACGTATGACACTCCACCGTGGCCGGACTGTCGCCCAGCAGGGTGATGACCGGCGGGGTTGGGTCCGTGTTTATTATAGTGGCGCGCCATAGATCGTTGAGGAGGGCCTGACTATCAACGGTGGCGTAGCCGGTCCCGCCGAACAGCCACAGCTTCCCCAAAGGGTCCGTCCACGAAACCGCGTATTCGCGCGCGCCGGGGGTGTTGGCCGCCGCCGGTGTTCCAAGCGTGCCGTAAGTTCCAAACTGCGTGGGCGTCGGGGCGCCTTTCATCCAGGTCCAGTTACCCGTCGCGACATCGTATTTCCACAGGTCATTGAAGTCGCGACCACCGCCGCCGGCAATGATGCCTAAGCCGCCGAACAGCCAAAGTGCACCAGCGAAATCTGTCCATGAAACTGAGACTTCACGCGCGCCGGGCGTGTTGGCCGCTGCTGGTGTCCCGAGTGTGCCGTAAGTTCCAAGCTGGTTGGTCGTTGAGGCACCCTTCATCCAGGTCCAGTTGCCTGTGGTTGGGTCGTATCGCCACAGGTCATTCAGTTCGCCCTCCCCCGAACTGGACTTACCGTAGCCGCCGAAGAGCCAAAACTTGCCGGAACTGTCGGCCCACGATACCGCGGGCTTGCGCGCGCCGGGCGAGTTGGCGGGTGCGGGCGTTCCGAGTGTGCCATAGGTTCCGACCTGATTTTTCGTCGAGGAACCCTTCATCCAGGTCCACTTGCCCGTGGCCGGGTTGTATTTCCACAGGTCGTTGAGGTAGCCCGAACTTCCTGTGCCGCCATAGCCGTAGCCGCCAAAGAGCCACAGCACCCCGGAAGAGTCTGTCCACGAAACCGCTCCAGCGTGAGCGCCGGGTGTGTTGGCCACCGCCGGCGTTCCCTGTGTGCCGTAGGTCCCCAATTGGCTGGTCGTCGAGGCACCCTTCATCCAGGTCCAGTTGCCGGTGGCGGGATCGTATTTCCACAGGTCGTTCAAAGAACCCGAACTCCCTGAAGCGGCGTAGCCGGAGCCGCCGAAGAGCCAAAGCTTGCCTGAACTGTCCGTCCACGTGACCCCTCCGTAGCGCGCACCGGGCTTGTTGGCCGACGCAGGCGTACCGAGCGCGCCGTAGGTCCCCTTTTGGTCGGTCGTCGAGGTGCCCTTCATCCAGGTCCAGTTGCCCGTAGCCAAGTCGTATTTCCATAGGTCGTTGAAGTAGACCGACCAGTCGTAGCCGCCAAAGAGCCACAGATTGCCTGAAGGGTCTGTCCAAGACACGGTCCCAAAGCGCGCACCGGGGGTATTGGCCACCGCCTGTGTCCCGAGTGCGCCGTAGGTTCCGGCCTGGCCAGTCGTCGAGGCCCCCTTCATCCATGCCCAATTCACCGTCTGGCTGCAGTCCTGCGCCGCCGCAGACCAGACCGGCCCGCCCGTGATTGCGAGTCCCCCGAGGAAGAAGAACATCCCCACCCAAACCGCAGCAAGTTTCCGCTGGCGCATGACCCAGCCCTCCGATGATACAAACTTTCCCACACCCATTTCGGAAACCCACTCGGTGACACATCGACACTATATACATGCCCCACGCGCGTAACCCAATATCAAATATACACGGCAGTTCGTTGCACGTCAACTGTTTTCTTGCTCACAATGCGCAAAACAATCAAATTGCCGCCTGTGTGCCAACCATGTCGCCCGACCGCTCACGGTTCAATCGTTCAACCCGTGAAGGAGGCGTCGGCCATGCTGTTGAACACACCACCGCCGCCGCGAACCGGAAACGGAGGCGGGTCTGTCCTACGGCCCGTTGCGCCCTCGTTCTATTCGGGTGGCGCGGTGACTGAACCGCCTGCCACCCACACGTCGCCGCCGCCCGCCGCGTGCGCGGCGTCAATCGCCGACTGAAGCGTGTGGAACGCCGTCGGCCAGGTCAGACCGTCCTCCGGTCCAGGTGAGGTCGGGTCCACAAGATAAACGTTTGCCGGTATCACCATGAGCGTCGTCCCGCAGGCGGCCGTATTGCCGCTCCAGTCGGCCACTGTCAGTATGACGGCATATTTGCCGGCCGGGACAAGCGTGCCCGGCAGCGGCGACTGCGTCACCGTGAGCGGGCCGCCGGAGTTGTCGCTTGTTTTCACGTCTGCGCGGAAATCAGGCACCGGCACGGTGCTCGACGGCTCCACCCTGGAGGTTCTCCCGGACGCACAGGCGGTGATGACCGGCGGAGTGGGGTCTTTTGTCACCGTCACCGTCCGCGTGACCTCCACGGCGGCGTTGCCGTTGCCGTCGTTCACATTGTAGCGCACCGTGTATGTGCCCGCCACGGACGTGTTCACGGGGTTCGCAACCTGGATGCTGCCCGTCAGGCTGCCCGCGCAAACATCCGCCGCCGTCGCACCCGCGTCCGTATAGGTCGCGCCGCACACCACCGTCACCGGGCTCGAACCGACAAGCGCAATCGCGGGCTTCGCCGTGTCCACCACATGGACCGCGCGCGTGACTTCCGCAGCGCTGTTTCCGTTTCCGTCGCTGGCGTTGTACGTCACCATGTGGGTGCCGACGATGATCGTGTTCACCGGGTCGCCGCCGATCGTCACGACAAGGCCCGTCGCGCAGTTGTCCGTGGTCGTGGCGCCCAATTCGGCGTACGCACCGCCGCATTCCACCGTGACCGCGGCCTCGCCCATCAGCGTGATCACCGGCGCGATTCCGCCCGATGAAACAGTCAGGTCAACCGGGCTGCCCAACGGTGCCGGCGCATTTGCCGCAGGATTCTGGCTGATGACCAGGCCCGCCTCCACGGTGCTGCTGCACTGTCGCGTCACCGGGCCAAGAGTCAGTCCCGCGCCTGTCAGCGCGGTCGCCGCCGCCGCCTGGGTCATGCCCGCCACATCGGGCACCGCCACCGCCGGCTGCATTCGGACGGCATAATAGTTATGCATGGAGGTCAGGTGTATGTTGGTTGCATCATCCGCCATGACGGATTCCCCAAGTGTTCCGCCGGTGTCGGGGTCCAGTTGCTGTATTGAAACAAGCAGACTCGAGTCCGATGCAAGAAACCGTTCGAAGCGCATGTCCGCGCCCGAACCGCCCGGCAGGTCCACATGCACATGCCATTCCGTTGTGCCTTCCGGAACGGGCCAGGGCTCATACCGTACGGACAGTCTGTCAAAGGGTTCCGGCCCCGCACCCTGGATGAATGCGTCAAAACCTGTTGGGTCGGCGGGCGGTGCAAAGTCGTCCAGACCGGCGGTAAACACGGGTTGGGCGTTCTCGGAGCGGCCCATCACAAGCGTCGCCTTGTCGGTCACACCACCCTCATCGATGTGGATGACCACGTATTTGTCCGTGACGGATTTCGGCGCATTCATTTTTGTCAACGCGCTCTTTGCTGCGGGGTTCGTGCCCAGCACACCGCTCCCTGAGGCGGCCAGCCAGTAGGCGGATCCCGGCCGCAGCCGATCCCCAATCCGCACATAGCGCTGGTTTGCCGGGTCCCATCCCCATGCGGAGCCCACGACGGGCGCGGGCAACGGCAGCAGGACTTCGTTTGCCGGACCCACGAGATTCCAACCGGAATTCAGCGCAATGGTGCAGTCGTGTCTGGCAAGCAGCGAAACGGTCCGGCTTGTTTGGGAACCGGACCGGCCCACCCAAAAACCGCGCAATGCGGCCAGTGAGTTGATTCCCTCATACCGTGTGCCGTCCCACCCATACGCAGGGGCAAGCACGTCGCCGCCGAAAACCTG
>CAIXUF010001344.1 GCA_903922535.1 Candidatus Hydrogenedentota bacterium | reverse complement strand
TGGGACCAGTCCATCCGGCCGGCACGGAAGTACTTGCGCGTTGCCCAGGAGAACACGAGCGCCACCTTGGCGTCCGGCACGGCCCCGGTGTGCAGGTCCGCGTCCTCCATAAAGAAATCCAAGCCCCTGCGAACCGTCTCATGCAGCGTCTTTGAACTGGTGGTGTCCGGGTATGCGCCGACGCCGCATGGACCCAAAACATCACAGCCGTTTGCCTTGGCGCTGGCGGCACTGATTTGCCATGCGGCAAAGGGCACGGACAGATGGGCGTGCATGGGCGAAGTGGAGGTGAGAAGCTCGCAAGAGGGCATATTCAGGGCGCGGTGCCAGCGCATCGTCAGATCGGACGCGTGCAGGTCGTAGAAGATTTCAGACACATAGATGTCCAGGTGAGGCAGGAGGTTCTTGTCAAAACCGTACATCGGCGAGAGCCAGAGCGGGTTCTGCCCGTTGTGTGCGGCGAATACACCGTGTTCGCGCAGGACTGCCGACACATCCCCGATGAGCGAGGCGCTGCATTCATTGCGCCAGTCTATGAACTCCCGCCAGTGCGCATTGATGGCCTCCTGCGTTATGTCTTTGGTGCCGCAGATGCGCTCCAGCGTGGGGCGGCAGTATTCGCACACGCACACGCCGCTGTTGAAGCACATGTCGAGGTGAAAGCCGTCGGGATGATAGCGCTCGATGATCTCGCGCGCGATCTCAACGACCTGCTTCCGGCGCGGTGAATTGATGCAGGCAAAGCGCCACGAACCGCCGGGCACCTGCTGCACGCGTCCGTCTGGGTTGTCCGGCCTGGCCCATGAGGCGAGGGGGAACTCTTTTTCCGGCTGCCCACCCATGGGAACCACATACCATTCCGGGTGGCGCGATTCGAGCCAGTTGATGTAGGCGATGACTTTCTGCCCCTGGGCCTGCAGGCGCGAAGAAACCTCGCCGAAGTAATCCCGGCCCTTCAGGTTCGGGTGCATGGGCCAAATCTTGCTGGGATAGTAGGCCACACTGAACTGGTTGGCCGCGTACACCGCGACGATTTCCGCCCCGACGCCCGCCATTTCCTTTGCGATCCTGTCGGGATCGTAGTTGGCGAAGGCCGTCTCCTGATCATTCAACGCGTACTGATCGTACCAATAGATGCGCTGGCGCTTGCGCAGCCAATCATGGTTGGCGACTGGTGCCGCATTCGCCTGTCCGGTTTCTGCCGCCGCCGCCTGTTTGCTGTCGGTCACAATGCCCATGGCTCCCAGTGCTCCTATTTGCATGAGTTCTCTGCGCGTTATTTGCATGCGTTTCTTGTCCTTGTCCAGGTCCTGAATGCCCGGTTTAGCCCGCGTAATTCAACGCCTCCTCGACCATGGCGAAGTAGTTTTCGACGGGGATGTAGTTGCATACCGTGTTGCCTGAACCCAGGGCAAAACGCCCTCCGGGCATGCAGGTTTCGATGACGGTGCGCACATGGGCCCGCAGTTCGGCTTCGGGCAGCCGTGCCAGTTTGTCAACATCCACGCCGCCGAGTATGGTCACGCGGTCTCCGTAACGGGCCTTGAAATCTATGACCGAATTGCCCTCGTCCTCGTAGGAATGCCGCGCGTCAATTCCGACATCGCTGATGAGGTCTTCCGTGATGGCTTCGAGATTGCCGCAGGAGTGCAGCATGTAGAGGAGCCCGTTGCGGTGCGCCAAGTCCGCCATCTTCTTGTGCCACGGCAGCACGAGGGTCCGCAACTGGTCGGGCGAAACCAGTGTGCCCGTCTTGAATCCCATGTAGTCGCCCTGGAAGAAGCCGCGCAGGTTGGGCAGGCCGATGAGCCGTTCGTAGGCGGCGCAAATGATGTCACCCACCCGTTGGAAGACCGCCTCCACCAGGTCGGGCTGCTCGTAAATGAGATAGCAGAGATTCGTGTAGCCGAGAAGCGTGTCGAGCGGTATTTCGAGAAAGCCGCTTGTGGGACAGACAAAGAGGCCCATGCCTTCGGGCAGGTTCTTTGCGGCATATTCGTAGTGCCAGAGGTCGGCCTTGGCCGGATCGGGCCAGGGATACTTTTCGAAGTCTTCCCAGGACGCGATGGGGCCGCAGGCTTCATTGGCCCAGTGGCGGTCGCCCCGGGACAGTTCGGCCGTGTCGGCAACATCAAGGGAGGTCGCCGGGAAATCCGCGCCGCCGGTTACGCGGATATAGTCGTAGCCCATGCGGTAATAGACTTCGGTCCGGTTGCGCAGGTAGGCCGCCATGGCATCGCGGTCGGCGGACGGCTCGACCCAGTCCAGCCCCAAGTGCGCCTGCGCAATCTCGCGCTCCACCTCATGGTCCAGGAACAATTCCGCCAGCGGAGGCCGTTTGGGGACAATCTCCCCGCGAATGACGCCGACAAAGCGTTCTATGTCGGGACTCGGGGTCGTCAAGGGAACTCTCATGATCGCCGCTCCTGCTCGTTGCACAGTTTCCGTGCGTTATAATTGCGCATTGCGCAACTGCGTTGCCAGACAGGCTGTTATCGGGACGCTTGGCCGCCGCGCCCGGGATTTATACAAATTCGCGTATAATGCACTCAATGCCCTGACTCTTGCCCGTGACACAATGACGGCAGCAAGAAGTATGGAGAATGTGTGCCTTTCCAGCAGACCTGATTCGGGAGACATCAAATGAGTGATTTGCAGGTAGTGCTCGGCTTTGACATGGAAACGGACATCGGCAGTTGGACCCCCTACTACGAGGGACTTCAGCATGGCACGCCGGTTATCCTCGACATCCTCAAAAGGAACAACGTTCCGGCCACCTTTTTCTTCACGGGAGACAGCCTGAAGAAACACCCCGAGGTGGTCCAAACCGTGAAAGCGCGGGGCCACGAGATCGGCGCCCACACGCTTTTCCATGAGACCATCGGCGACTCGCTGTACGAGATCCCCGGCATGCTGCCCATCCTGCCCGAGGAGGTGCCAAACCGCCTGCGGCTGTGCACGGAATTGGTGGAAGATGTCGCCGGAGTGCGGCCCGTTTCGTTCCGGTGTCCGCGTCTTTTCGGATCGACGGCGGTGGTCAACGCGCTGGACGAACTCGGCTACGTGGCCGACGCCACTTATCCCATGTTCTTCTTCCGTGACCGGCTCACCCCCTACCACCCCAGCCGGGAGGATTGGACGCAGCCGGGCGACCTGCGCCTTGTTGAGCTTCCCAATTTCGCCGACCTGTCGATGGAATCGAAGGACATGTACGGGCGCGACATGGACCAGTGGCCGTTGTACCGCACCGAGGGCACCGAGGCCATGCTGCATCACATTGACGGGTTTATCGGTTATGCCCGATCCCGCGGGGTCGCGCCGTTCCTGTGCTTCTACTTTCATCCCTGGGAGTTCCATCCCATGCCCCAGGGCGACATCTTCTACAGCGAGGGGGCAGTGCGTCCCGACCCGTTCATTACGCTCAACTGCGGGGCCCATGCGGCCAAACAGCTTGACTTGCTGATTAAGCGTCTTCTCGAACGGGGTGCGGAATTTCTTGAGGCCCGCCAGGCGGCCGGGCGATGGTAAGAAAAAAACTTTCCGCACGGCGGACGCCGAAGGACAAGCGCCCGTGATTGCCCGTTGGTTCTGCCAGGCGCACCACCGCATGTATTTGGCCGCGTTCCTGCTGGACTTCTCCGTGGCTGTCGGCCTGACGGCCATGCCGTTCTTCATATTCGAACGGCTCCACGGCGGAGTGGCCCTTTCGGGCACGGTGGGTGCCGTCCAGATGGCCCTGTATTCCATCGGCTGCCTGCTGTCGGCCGGGTTTGTGTCCCGGGCAAAACAGGGCCTGCATTGGGCTTTGGCCGGCGTGGGGCTGTTTGCCCTGCTCTTTACCTTGGCGCCCTGGACGGACACGCCCGCCCTCTGTGTCATGGCCGCCTCGGTGCCTTTCCTGGGATTGGCACTGGCCTGGCCGGCCATGCAGGCCTGGCTGGGGCGGGAGCCGGACCCGGTGGCGCGCGCCCGCCATCTGGCCGGGTTTAACACGGCCACGGCCTTCGGATTCACACTGAGCCCGCTGCTCGCGGGGCCCCTGTACGACATGGACTTCCGTCTGCCTTTCGCCGCGCTGTTTGCGCTTTGCCTCGCCGTGATGGGCATCATCATAACGCTCCTGCCCAAGGCCCCGCGGTCACTGACGAAACATCAGGACGGAGGGAGCCCGGATAAAGAACCGCCGTTCCCGGTGACAACGGGCCTGCTGTGCGCCTCATGGGTGGCCACCTTCACAGCCAACGGGCTTTTCGCCGCGGTGCGGTCGGTGTATCCCATGCGCGTGAAAGCGCTCGCCGACGACGGATCGCTCGCGCTTGTCGGCCATTATCGCCCGGCATTCCTTGACGCCGTCGGCCCGGCCACGACCTACTCCTGGCTGGCCTTTCTGCTGTCCCTTGCCACCGTGGTGTGCTTCGTCGTCCTTGGCCGAACCCGTGCATGGCGGGGACGCTTTTCGGTCCTCGTCGCGGGACAACTTGCAGCCGCGGCATCCTTCGTGTTGCTGGGCCATGCGCGCAGTATCGCCGTGATGGCCCTGTGCTTTGCCGTCGTGGGGGCCAACTTCGGCCTGTGCTTCTTTGTGAGCCTCTATTACAGTCTGGCCCAAGCCCAAGCGGGGCACCGGCGCGCCGCAATCAACGAAGGCGTGCTGGGTGCGGGCGGATTTGCCGGCGGGATCGGCCTGGGCTATGCCGCGCAGCATGCCGGTATTGCCGTGGCTTTCCAATGGACGCCTCTCATGGTTCTTCTGGCCCTCTCGGTGCAGTTCTTGATGCTGCGTCTTGTCGCCCCTGCGCGCCAATAGTCCCGGTCAGACACGCGGTTTCGTCGGGTTTGCACGTTCCGCTTCATCATCGAGCAGGCCCTGCTGCAGCCGCCCAAGCATGCCGCGGATGTCAACGACGCCGCGATACGCGACGAGAAAGGTTATGGTTGAGTACCATATCAGGCACGCAAGGGCCGTCAAGCCCCAGAACCAGTGGGCTGCTGCGCTCATAACGGCATCTCCTTCACGGACGTTGCGGCGGTTTTGAGGAGCGAGCCCGCCGCCATGGCCAAGGCAGAACCGGCAAAAGCCGCGATGCCAGACCAGTTTGGCCCAATCCACAGTGCAAATTCCTTCGTATAGGGCACCTGCTCCAATACAAGATAGGACAGGGGAATGACGGCACCGGCAATGATCGCCCCCGCCGCACCCCAGTTGTTGGCCCGTTTCCAGTAGCAGCAGG
>CAIXUF010001343.1 GCA_903922535.1 Candidatus Hydrogenedentota bacterium | reverse complement strand
CGCCCAAGGAATCGTTGATCGAAAAATCCTTCGCCAACGCGAAAGAGTCCTATGCCGCGATGGGTGTGGACGCCGATGCGGCCATCGCCCGGCTCGCCGGCATCCCCGTGTCGCTGCACTGCTGGCAGGGCGACGACGTGGGCGGGTTTGAAAACCTGACCGCCGCGTCGGGCGGCGGCATCCAGGCCACGGGCAATTATCCCGGCAAGGCGCGCGGCCCCGAGCAGCTCCGCGCCGACGCGGACAAGGCGCTGAGCCTGATCCCCGGCAAACACCGCTTCAACCTGCACGCCATGTATGCCGAGACCGGCGGCGCCAAGGTGGAGCGTGACGCGCTCCAGCCGGAGCACTTCAAGAACTGGATCGACTGGGCCAAGGCAAAAGGGCTCGGCATCGACTTCAATCCGAGCCTTTTCGGCCATCCCAAGGCCGACGACGGCTTCACGCTCTCGCACTATGACGCGGGCATCCGCAAGTTCTGGATCGACCACTGCGTCCTCAGCCGCGAAATCGCCGAGCACATCGGCCGTGAACTGGGCAAGCCCTGCGTGACCAACCTGTGGATACCCGACGGCTTCAAGGACACGCCGGTGGATCGCTACCGCTCGCGCGAGCTGCTGCGCGATTCCCTTGATGCCGTGTACGCCGTCCGCAGTGACCCGAAGGAGAATCTTGACGCGGTCGAGTCGAAGCTGTTCGGCCTCGGCTCCGAAAGCTGCGTCATCGGCTCCCACGAGTTCTACATGGGCTACGCCATCAGCCGCAATCTGCTCCTCACGCTCGACGCGGGCCACTTCCACCCGACCGAGGTCATTTCCGACAAGCTCAGTTCCGTGCTGCTCTTTGTCGACGAGATCCTGCTGCACGTCAGCCGCGGCGTCCGCTGGGACAGCGACCACGTGGTCATCCTCAGCGACGAGCTGCGCGCCATCGCCGAGGAAATCATCCGCGGCGGCTTCGAGAGCCGCGTGCACATCGGCCTCGACTTCTTCGACGCCAGCATCAACCGCCTGGCGGCCTGGGTCATCGGCACGCGCAACATGATCCGCGCGCTGCTCATCGCCCTGCTTGAGCCCACAGCGACGCTGCGCGCTTTGGAGCAGGAGGGCAACTACACCGCCCGCCTTGCGATGCTTGAGGAGCTGAAGGGACTGCCGTGGGGTGCCGTGTGGGACTACTACTGCCTGAAACAGGGCGTGCCCGTCGGCGGCGGGTGGATGAACGACATCCTCAAGTACGAGGAGGATGTGCTGTCCAAGCGGTGATCAGGACGAAACCGAACGCCCCCGCGGCTGCAAGGCTGCGGGGGCGTTTCTTCATTTGATGGACGGTATGGACGATATGGACTGAATGGACGGTATGGACGGTATGGACTCCAGACCCGCCAACAGGAAGTCCTTTCCTGCAAGGTCCATTTCGTCCATCAATTCCCGCGCGCTCAGAACAGATCCAGCGTCTCCGGGGCCTTGGGCGGACACAGCACACGGTGCAGCAGGATGAGCACCTCCGCGTCCATTGCGGCGTATTCGAGCTGTTCCTGGCTGAGCGGGCGCGTGGTCCAGTCGGAGGTCTGCAGCGCCTTGTCGAGGTAGAGCCCCAGTTCCCGCTCGCAGACCTCGCCCAGTTTGTGCCCACCGGCCACATTCTTCTTGTGCTTCTTGCGCGACGTGATGAGCGTGTCGTGAATCTTGACAATGCGGATGTGGTGTTTTGCGAACATCTGCTCCTCAAAGGCCGCGTTGTGAATGATCTTTTCAACGCGGTCACTCTCCAGCACGGCCTTGATCGGGGCGAGATCGGCAAAGGCAAGGGCATCGACGATCCAGGTGCGCCCCGGCACGGCCAACTGGATGGTGCACAGCACGCGCGGTTCCTCCAGCGTGGTCTCCACGTCCAGTGCCACGACGGGCTCGCGCAGCAGCCGCGCGCACAGATCCTCAAACTCGTCGCGGTCGTCCACCCATTTCCAGGGATAGGCGGGCTTGTAAATCCCCGCCTTGCGCACCACCACCGCGGTGGACCGGTCCTGGTAGTCCGGAGGCAGCACCTCCATTTCCCCCGTCTCGCACCCGTCCAGCAGCTCCCGGAAGAAGGCGTTCAGCGCGGGCATTTCAACGCCCGCCTCGCGCAGCGCCGTGCGGCTGGTGACGACAAAGCGTCCGCCGGGCTTCACCTGGGCAAAGGCCTTGCGCACCGTGGCGCGCCGCGCCTCGGGCGTCTTGAGCCGCGTCAGCACGTAGTTCAGCAGCACCACGTCATACGGCCCGGAAGGCGCATCGGGATATCCGAACGGCGGATGGGGGTCATAACCCTGCACGTCGTAGCGGCGCAGCCGCAGCCAGTCCACATCCACGCCCTGCCCGCAGCCGTAACACAGTATCCGGTGCGCGTGGACCAACAGTCGGGAGTTAATCAGGTGCTGCAATACCGGCGCGGGATCGCGGCGGTTATGGGCGTTTGACAATGGCTCAGGCACGGTGCGGTCTTTTCCAAGTTTCGAGTTGCACCCCTCCGCGCTTCCCACCACAAAGATATTTACCCTGATTGGGGTGCCCGATGCAAGAACGAGCGGAAAAGTTGTTCCTGAAGCCGTCGGGCAGGGCGGCGCTCTCTGTCATCCTGAACGGCGTGCAACGCCGTGAAGGACCTTGTTCGTGTGCCAAGGTCCTGCCGGGGAGAAGATCACTTCGCTTTGCGCCGTTCAGGATGACAAAGCCGCGCGCCGTTCAAAATCACGGGGATACCGCACACGGTCACTATCCACTGTCAACGGTCAACTGCCGCGCCCTAAAACCTTGCGCGCGGCATGCCGTTTTCTATAGGCTGGAGCTGCGCAAAAGAAGAACAAACCCAGCGGGAGCAACGCATGAAAGTACTTGTGGCGGGCGGTGCCGGTTATGTCGGCTCGGTGCTCACCCCCCTGCTCTGTGAACACGGCCACGATGTCTCCATCGCGGACGCGTGCTGGTTTGGCCGCCACCTGCCCCCCGAGGTGCCGGTCATAGAGACCGAACTGTTCGCGCTGGACGAGCGGCGTCTGGGCGGCTACGACGTGCTCGTGTTCATCGCAGGGGTCTCCAACGACCCGATGGCCGAGTTTGATCCCGCACTGAACTTCAAACAGAACGCCGCGCTGCCGGCCTATCTCGCCCATTGCGCCCGCATTGCCGGGATACGCCGCTTCGTTTACGGGTCATCCTGTTCGATCTACGGCAACACGGGCGACCGGCTCTGCACCGAGGATTCCCCCACGTCCTGCACCTATCCCTACGGCGTTTCCAAACACCAGGGCGAACTGGGCGCGATGCTGCTGTCCGGACCCGAGTACTCGGTCATCGCACTGCGCCAGGGCACGGTCAACGGGCACAGCCCGCGCATGCGCTTCGACCTGATCGTGAACACCATGTACCGCAGCGCCATGGCGGATGGTCGCATCACCGTCAGCCATCCCGACATCTGGCGGCCCATCATCGACGTGCGCGACACCGCCGCCGCCTTCGTGCTCGCCGTCGAGGCGCCCGAGGGCCTGACCGGAGTGTTTAATGTCGCCCGCGACAACTTCACCGTGGGGCAGGTGGCCGAGACCGTGCGCGACGAACTGCGCCGTTTGGACGGCCGCGAGGTGCCCATCGAGAACCTGAACCGGCCGGACCCGCGCAACTACCGGGTGGACTGCGCCCGCGCCCGCGCCGTGCTCGGCTTTAATCCGCGGCACGATATCGCCTCCACGGTCCGGTCGCTCTACGAGCACCGCGCCGAATACGGCGATTTCACCGACGACAACCTGTACAACATCCGCGTCTTCAAGAAGATGCATGCCGGCAGGGAATAATCCGCGCTTTCGATCCCGCCCGATGACATTGCCCCCACACATTGGTATACTGGGACCGTTCCGCCCTGAGCGGACCAAACCGGAGACTGACACCATGCGCAATCGACCTGTCATCCTGCACCGCCCGGCGAAGGCACAGAGCATCGAGAGCATTCTCGACATTCTCCTCCAGATTCTCTCGGTTATCGAGGTAATCTACAACCTGTTCACCGGTCTCTTCGGCGGTGCCCGCTGATCCCGTGACCGGACCGGACCAAAGCCCCCTGCCTTCGGGCAGCCCCTGGCCCCTCCGTGTCTTCATTGCGGTTGGAGCCCTTTTGTGGGTGGCTGCCGTGGTTGGGGGGCTGGAACTGTTCGCGGCGGGACGGGACCGCGCAAATGACCGGCTTGCCCGCCAGGTCGAGTCCGGACTATACTCTGGCGAAACCACCGCGCCCGATGACGCCGTCATTCGCGATTATGCGCCCGAGCCCCCGGTGGTAGGCAGGGACTTCGAGGCGCGCCGCGCTTTCTTCGCCCTAAACGATGCAGACCGGGCCACCCACGCGGCCGCGCGGGGGGAAATCGTGGCGCTGTGCAGGCCCGACGGCCGCATCGAGCAGCTTTGGACGCCTCCTGATGGTTCCGCCGCGCCCGAGATCATCGCCTTTGGCAGGAGCCTGAAGACGGGCACCTCCCTGCTGGATGCCCTTCCCGCGGAGTCTTCCGCCGATGCCCCGTTCGCCTTCACCGAGGCCTTGTCCGGCGGCAGACCCCTGCGCGAGTATCCCATGCCCCAACCTGGCGGCGCACCGCCCTATGTCATGCAGTTCGCCTGGGAGGCCGCGCCCGACAAGGGCACCGTGGCGGTCTTTGTGCGGCCGTCCATGTGGAAACGGCTGTGGCAGGAACTGCGCCCCGGCACGCGCCAGTCTGATGCGATGGACCTGCGTGTCAATGCCCGGGGATTCCGCGACGACGAGGCCGTGCTTCCCAAACCGGCCGGCGTGTACCGGATCGTCTGCGTCGGCGGTTCGACCACCGCCGAGGGGCTGTCCAACGCGCTCACTTATCCCAACATGGTCGAGACGAAATTTGCGCGCGCCCTGGGTCCGGGCCGGGTGGACGTGATCAATGCGGGCATCTTCGCGCTCACCATCGGCGGTGAGGTGGACCACCTTGCCGACTACCTCGCACTCGAACCGGACCTGGTGGTGCATTACAACTTTGTGAACGACATCCCCATCCTTGCCGGACGCTGGCTCAACGGAACCACGGCTTCGGACCGCCTCCGCGCCATGCTGCTTCGGTCACATTTTGTCTATGATTACCTGAACCCGCTCCTGCTGCCCGGCGGGGCCGTCATCGACCGCGCCATGGATGAGACGGTTCTGGCCAATCTCACCCGGCTTGCCGACGCCTGCCGCGCCAAGGGGGTCGGCCTGGCCGTGGGCACCTTTGCCGCGCCGGACTACCACGCCCTTGACCGCGCGCAGCGCGCCTTTTTCGACCACCGCATCAACAACATGCTCTGGGGACGCCTGATGAACATGACGTCCTATTTGCGCCTGTTGGAGCGGTACAACACCCGCGTTCGCGCCTTCTGCGCCGAGCGCGGCCTGCCCCTCATTCCGGTCGCCGAGTCGCTCAAGGGCGGCACGGAATGCTTCACCGACATCTGCCATCTGCGGCCCCGCGGCATCGAGCGCAAGGCCCAAATCGTGTTCGATGCCCTGCATGACACCGTCGAAAAAGGCCTCGAAACCAAAAGATAATCCCGACGGTACACTGGGAGCGCCGGCGTCCCGCCGGCTCTTGGCGCGAAACCAAAAAAACAATCCCGGCGGTACACCACTCGGGTGCCCCGCCGGGATACTCTATTGGTTGGACCGGCTATGTCAGCCGATGGCCGCGTCAAGGGCCTTGACCAGATCGGTCTTGCCCGTCACGCCGACAAAGCGCTTCACCTCGGCGCCGTCCTTGAAGACGATCAGCGTCGGAATGCTGTTCACGCCCAGTTTTACGGCAATGTTCTGGCACTCGTCCACGTCCACCTTCGCGATCAGCGCCTTGCCTTCATATTCGGCGGCCACCTGGTCAATGATGGGGCCCATCATCCGGCACGGCCCGCACCACTCCGCCCAGAAATCCACCAGCGACACGCCGCTGCCTGTTTCCTGCGCAAAACTCTGCTCGTTGACAGCCTTGGCATTGCTCATCGAAAGATCCTCCTTTGGAGTAATGATTTCAACACGAACGGTACACCATCCCGCCGTATGCGGAGATTATAGGTGCAGCCCCGGCTCGGGGCAAACCCGCCTACTTTGACAGGTGAACACCGGCGGCAAACGCCGCCATTCCCAAAGGCGATTCCCAAGGGCTTTGACATATTCCCCGTCGAACCCCTATAATTGCCCTTGCACGGAGAGATGTCCGAGTGGTTGAAGGTGCACGCTTGGAAAGCGTGTGTACCCCAAAAGGGTACCGAGGGTTCGAATCCCTCTCTCTCCGCCATTTATAACTCCCTCGCGCACAGCGCTTTCCGCAATTCCCGCCGCCATTGGCGGGCGGCGCGGCCCGGGGATAACCCGCCCGGCCGGCCCGGGCGCCAGGAAACGGCCCGCATACGATGCTCAACGGACTTCCCCGGATACTGATCATCCGATTCAGCGCCATCGGGGATGTCATCCGTGTGATTCCCGCCCTGCACGCCCTGCGCGACCTCTATCCCCAGGCACAGATTGACTGGGCCGTGGAACCCAAGAGTGCCGGCATTCTGGAAGACCATCCGGCCTTGGACAGTGTTATCCAGTTTGACCGGCATGCTGGCGCAAGCGCCTTTGTCCGTTTCTGCCGCCAGGTCCGCGCCGCGCACTATGACATGGTGCTCGACTTCCACGGCATCCTCAAGAGCGGGCTGGCCATGGCTGCATCCCGCGCCCCCCGGCGCATCGCCTTTGCCGGACCGCGCGGACAGGAGTTGTCGCCCCTTTTTGCCAGGGAGCGCGTGCGCCTGCCCGCCGACCGCATGAACCGCATTGAGGAAAACCTCGAACTGGTCAAGGTGCTGGGCGCGAAACGGCTCACGCTGGATGTCCACATCCCCGTGCCCGAGGATGTGCAGGACACCGTCGAGGACTGGATTGCGGACAAGTTTTATGGGGGCAAGCGCTTCATCGCCGTGCATGCCATGGTGGAACGGCCGGAAAAACAGTGGCCATTGCGCCACTTTGCCGAATTGAGCGACCTGCTGCTTGCCGACGGCCGTTTCGAGGTGCTGCTGACCTGGGGGCCGGGCCAGCGCGACATTGCGGCGGAAGTGCGCCGCCTGTCCAAGGGCAAGCCGGAGATTGCGCCCGAAACGCCGACACTAAAACATCTTGCCTGGCTGTTGTCCCTGTGCGACTGCTACATTGGCGGCGACACCGGACCCACCCATCTCGCCTCGGCCATGAACACGCCCGTGCTCGCCCTGTTTGGCGGCACCGACCCGAAAAGGCACAGTCCGCTGCGGCCCCCCAGCGCCGTGCTTTATCTCGGACCTGAGCCGCCCCGGCGCGCGGTGGACCGGCGCGACGGCGCGGCACACCTCGCCCTAATCACGCCGCAAATGGCCTACGACGCCGCCATCGCCCTGATTAAGGGCCAGACGACGGCCTGAAACACGCCCGCATTTTCGGCGCTCAAGACGGCAAATAGGAACAGACGTACTCGGCCACGCCCTCGTCCACGGCAATTTCGAAGGCCGAATTACCGGGCACGTCAAAGAAGGTGCCGCCGGGATAGACCGTCCATTCGTCACTTCCGGCCAACTTCACACGGCTGTCGCCCGCAATCATTTCCATGCGCTCCGGCACGCCCGTGTTGAACTTGTACTCGCCCGGATAGATCAGGCCAAGCGTCTTGCGCTCGCCGTCGGCGAGAATGACGGTGTGGCTCACCACCCGGCCGCCAAAATAGACATTGGCCTTGCAAACCGCTGTGACGTTTTCGAATTTTTCGGGGCTCGTGCTCATCATAATGTCTCCATTAAAGGTTGGGGAGGCGGCATTATGAAGCGTGACACCGGCCCGCGTCAATATCGCGCCCGGCAAAAGTCCCGGACGGCGCGATGCGCCAACCGGGAAACGGCCCCCTGTTTGTGCTATAATCCAGCAACCCAATCCAGCCAGAAGGGACGTAAAACGCCGTGAAAAAAGCGATTCTTGCCATAGCAGACGGGAGCGTGTTTGAGGG
>CAIXUF010001342.1 GCA_903922535.1 Candidatus Hydrogenedentota bacterium | reverse complement strand
TCGTAAAACTTCGCCTTGGGGTTGAGGTTGTCCTCCGACCCGGAGGAAAGGTCATCGACCACGATCACCTGGTGTCCGGCGTCAACATAGGCATCCACCACATGGGAGCCGATGAAACCGGCTCCTCCTGTCACCAAAATCTTGCTCATCGCATTCAGTCTCCATTGCCGCGCGGCTGGGCGAATCGAAAAGATCCGACATGGGGTTCCTCGCGCGCGGGTGTGTATGGTACCGGAGATCCGACCCCCATGTCCATTGCGGACGCGGGAACTATGCCGCTCCGACGGTGTAATACTCGCATGCGGACGCGCAAACGATCGCGTTTTTCAGCGGGCGCGCACCGATATTGAACAGGACAACTTTTCTGTCTGCGCGCGCGCCGTCAGGTCTGTTTGACCGCCCCGGCACCCAGATCCTTGACGTGCTCGCTCTCGTGCTTGAGTTCGCGCAGGCTCATCTTCTCCGTGGACAGGCACCACACGCCCACAACCACCACGGGAAGCAGGTTGATCAAATGCATGAGGATGGCCGTCGCCCGGGCCACGTTCAGATCGATTCCCGGACTCACGAGCAACAGTCCCGCCACCATGGCCACGTGAAACGGACCGACAAAGCCCGGCGGGCCCGGCACGCTGATAAAGATGGCCAGCATGGACATGGTGACAAAGGGGGCATACCAGGGCAGATCAAGCCGCATGCCCTTGAACATGGCCCAGTGCCCGACGGCGAAGATGCACCAAAGCAGGAGACTCACGAGCACCGACCGGCCCAGGTTGGCGGGCTTGCCCATCGCGGACATGCCCTCGGTGAAGTGACCGACCAAACCGGCGACCTTCCTGGCGAGCCGTTTGGAGAACAGACCCACGAACTGATCGCTCCAGCGCACAATCCGCTCGCGCTGAAAATAGACCAGGAACAGGCCGCCGGTCAGCGCCATCATTCCGAGCGCCACCACTTCGGCCGCATGGCGCACCAGCATCCCGGAGATCTCGCCCGAGTACAGGTTCTGCAGGTCTGCGGGCAGCCGTATCGCCTGGGCGGGATGAAAAGTCAGCACCGTGAGGCCGAGCACCATGGCCAGCCCGGCCATGTCCGTGACCCGGTCAATCGCCACGAAGGCAAAGGTCTTGCTGAAGGGGATGCCCGTACTGCGGCTCAGCACGATGGCGCGTATGGGCTCGCCCATGCGCGCCGGCAGCACGAAATTGGCAAGGAAACCGATTTGCGTGGCGTTGAAAAGCCGGGCAAAGGGAACTTTCTGGTCCGTGCACACGATGTAGTGCCAGCGCCAGATGCGCACGACAAACGAAAGCAGCAGGGTGAGGACGCTGAAGGCCATCCACCCCCAGTGAACCCCGCGCAACGCGGCGAAAACGGCGCCCCAGTTGGTGTCCTTAAACAGCCACCAGACGAGCACCACGCCGATGAGCGCGCCCAGTATGATCTGTATGCGGCGTTGCATGGGTACGGGAATCCTCACTCCTTTGCAGGGAAGATAAAAGCGCGGCATTGCGCGGCGGAAGTATAGCACAATCGGCCAAAAAGCCGTCACGGCGGCGACCGCGCCGGGAGGACACGAACGATGAACCTGTTTCCCCACTTGGCGCAATGCGGCGAAGGGGTGTACCATATCGGGGGCGCGGCGAAGGGTGGCGGCATTGGGCACATCTTGCGGCGCGGCGCCTTCTTTTGAACCGGCCGGAGGCGGCCGAAGCTTTGGGTGAACAGCATGCATCGAATAGAAAACGTCAATATCAGCGAGTTTACGCCGCTCATCACGCCCAAGGCGCTCAAGGCGGAACTGCCGCTGACCAGGAAGGCCGATGAGACGGTGGCGGCGGCGCGCAAAGCGGTGGCGGCCATTCTGGCCAAGCGGGACGGACGGCTCATGGTGGTGGCGGGGCCCTGCTCCATTCATGACCGCGCGGCGGCGCTGGAATACGCCGAACGGCTCAGCGTGCTGCACCGGGAACTGGCCGACCGGCTGTTCATCGTGATGCGTGTCTACTACGAGAAGCCGCGCACCACGGTGGGCTGGAAGGGCCTGATCAATGACCCGAACCTGGACGGCAGCTACGATGTGGACAAGGGCCTGCGCAAGGCCCGCGAAATCCTGCTGCGCGTCAACGAAATGGGTCTGCCCGCGGGCAGCGAACTGCTGGAGCCGGTCATTCCGCAGTACATCGCCGATCTGCTCGCCTGGGCCTCGATTGGCGCCCGAACGAGCGAGTCGCAGACGCACCGGGAGATGGCCAGCGGGCTGTCGATGCCGGTGGGCTTCAAGAACAGCACCGACGGTTATCTCCAGGTTGCCATTGACGGTGTGGTCTCGGCGGGGCGCGCCCACCATTTCCTGGGCATCGACGGCGACGGCCGCACCTGCGTGGTGACGTCGCAGGGCAACCCGAACTGGCACATCATTCTCCGCGGCGGGCGCACCGGGCCCAACTACGACCCGGTCAGCGTCATCAGCGCCGAGGAGCAGATGCGCGACGCCGGGGTGGAGCCGCGCATCATGGTTGACTGCAGCCACGCCAACTGCGGGAAGCGGCCGCACCTGCAGGCGCATGTGCTGCGCGACGTGGTGCAGCAGCGCGTCGAGGGCAGCACCTCGCTCATCGGGGTCATGCTGGAAAGCTTTCTCAAGGGCGGCTGCCAAAAGATCAGCCCCGACCTGTCGAGCCTCGAATACGGCATGAGCATCACTGATCCGTGCCTGGACTGGGAAACCACCGAGCGGATTCTGCGCGAGGCGCATGAAAAGCTGGGCGCCTGCACCGGCTGCAACCGGAAAAACCGCGGCGAGCAGCCCTGACAGACACCGCACCAACCACCACGACTGGAACGCAACGCCATGGACCGTCCATACCCCCATATTCAATCCGAGCCGGAAACCGAAACTGAATGGTTCGGCGCGCTCATGTCGCTGGCGCGTTTTCTGCGCTCGCCCGAGGGCTGCCCCTGGGACCAGAAACAGCGCGCAATCGACTTCGCGAAATTCGCCGGCGAAGAAGCGGACGAATACGTGGAGGCGCTGGAAAAGGACGACAACGACAACGCCGAGGAGGAGTTCGGCGACAGCCTGTTCGTCCTGCTTGCGTCGATGGCCGCGGCCGAGGCCGAGGGGCGCTTTGATCTGCGCGGCGCCATGGCGCGGGCGCACGAGAAAATGATCCGCCGCCACGCGCATGTGTTTGACAATGAAAAGGCCTCCACGCCGGAGGAGGCAGTGGAGGCCTGGAACCGCATCAAGGCGGAGGAAAAGGCGCGAAAGCGCCAATAGGCGTCAGAGCACGCCCAGCTCCTCCATGTCTTTCGCCAGCTTCTTCAGTTCGGCGGCGGTGAGGTCGCGCATCGGCGGGCGCACGCAGCCGGCGTCGAAACCGCGAAGACGCGAGCCTTCCTTGAACATCGCCGCCTTGCGGCCGTACTCGAAGATCGTCGCGGCGCGGGCGAGGCGAAGCTGTTCCTTCCACGCCTTCTTCAGATCGCCCTTGGCAAGGTGGTTGAACACGGCGACGTAGATCTCGCACACCACGTTGGACAGGCCGGACACGGCCGCCGGACAGCCGGCAAGGATCGCCTGGAACCCGTACTCGTCGACGCCGTTGATCACGTTGAACCCGGCGGGCATGATCGCCAGCATCTGCGTGAGCGCGACCATGCTGCCCATGCTGTCCTTGATGCCCACGATGTTCTGGTTCTTCTCGACCAGCCTGGCCAGGAACTCGGGCGTGATCGTGTTGCGCGCGCAGGACGGGATGTTGTAGACGAGTATCGGAAACTCGGGCACCGCCTTGGCGATGGTGGTGTAGTACTGCATCAGCGACGCGTCGTCGTAGGCATAGTAGAACGGCGTGACGATGGCGACCGCGGCCGCGCCAATCTCCTGGGCATGGCGCGTCAGTTCCACGGTGCTTGCCGTGTCGAGGCAGCCGGTCTGGGGAATGACCTTGGCCTTCTTGCCGACGGCGGCGACCACTTCCTCGGCGACCACCTTGCGCTCTTCCATGGACAGCAGCATGCCCTCGCCGGTGGTCCCGCAGGGAAACAGCCCCTTGGCGCCCTGCTTGACCAGACGCTCGGCCAGCGGGCCCACCTTGTCAAAATCGACAAATTCACCGCCCTTGGTGAACGGGGTCATCATTGCGGAGATCACGCCTTGCAGCTTCAGTTTCATCGTGTTGACACTCCCGCGTCCAATGAGAGACGCTTGTTCGGTGCGTTCCGGGTTTGCCCGGTTATTGCAGGACCACGGCGGACCGCCGTACCATAGTTGACGGATGCCGGAACGGACAACTCCCGCCGCAGTGGGGAGGGGCCGGGCATCGCGTGCGCGAAGAACGCGCGCGACAGAGTATACGCCCGCCCTGCGGCGGGCGCAATGTGACGGTTCCGGTCACGGAGTGCCGCATGTCTATTGCCGGGAAAGCTCGCCAGAAAAATACGGGACAGGCGCCCCCGCCAGTCGATCCAGGGTTGTCCGTCAAAAGCCGACCGCCGGGGACGGCTGTCCTGCATTTCCTGCTCGCGGCAGCGCTGCTCCTGTGGTCCGCCGCCGCCACGGCCGGCATGGCCATTGGCGGGGCCAAGGCTGCCAAGAAGGACTTGAAGCGCGCACCGGCCGCCGCGGTCACCCGGTGGGCCACGCCGCTCGACGGCGGCGCCTTGCGCGCGCTGGCGATTGCCCCGCGCTTTGCGCTGCTGGATGTGGCGGAACTCGCCCAGCGGCTGGAAATGCGCTGCGAAACCGTCCCCTTCTGGGATGCGACCCATCCGGGCTGCGACCCCGCCGCGGCCGGAAACCATCCCTGCGGACCGACAACGCAGGAAACGCTGGACCGGCTGCGCGAACTGCTCCGGGGCGATTTGGATGTCGTGCTCCTGGGCAACATCGACGCGGCCACGCTGCCCGACGACATTGTCTCCGACCTGATGGGCCGTGTTTCCAAAGGGCTTGGGCTGGTCATTGCGAACCTGCGCGACCAGCCGGGCTCACCGCTGCGCACGCTGCTGGAAGTGCTGGAGCCGTTGAAGACCGGCATCCCGCTCACGCGCGGGATTGGCGAGCCGGGCTTCCCCGGCTGGGGGGAGGGAAGCCCCCCGGTGCGCATGCTTGCCCATGGCGAGGGACGGGTGGTCCTCTTTGAATACCCCGGCGACCTCCCGGCCAATCACTTCCTGCTGCAGGCGCCGCTGGACCCGCTGGACATTGACCCCGTGTTCACGGACAACGCATGGGCACTGGTGACGCGCGCAGTCTGCGCCGCCGCAAAAAGGGACGCCCCCAGCCGCATCGCCGCCATTGAGGATTCCGGCCCGAAAGGCCCCGCCGACGAGGAAATCCCGCCTGGTTTCCCCGACGAGTATGTGAAGGCCATGAAGGACCCGATGGCCGCCGCGCCGGTGCGGCCCTTCGCGTTCCGGCTGGAGGCCCCGGCCACGGATCGCTACCGGGTCATGGTGCAAACCCGCCATCCCGGCAGCGACACGCGCATGGTCTACAATGACGAAAGCCCCGTGTCCAAGGGCGACAAAGGCCATCCCTTCGACATGATCGTCGGCCCCGGCATCCATTTTCTGGATGCCTGGATCTACCGCGGCGACAAAGTGGTCGACTGGCACACGCAGCAGCTCACCATCCCCGGCTGGCCTGAGTTTTCCGATGTCGTGTATGAAAAGACCTGGGTCCAGCCCAACGACACGCTGCGCGTGTCGCTGAAAGTGCGGCCCGTGATCAACCGTGAGCGCAAATGCGCCGTCTGCGCCCGCGCGACCGACACCCACGGACGTCTCGTGAGCGAGGCCGCACAGGCCATGACCAGCGAGGGGGGCGACGTTTCGCTGCAACTGCACCTGGCCGATCTCGTCACCCCGCTGATAAAGATCGAGGTCTACGCCGTCGAGGGCGAGGGTAAAAAGTTTTCCAACTGGGACCTGGAGCGGTCGCCCCGCGCCTACCGTTACATCAGTGTACGCGCGCCCCGGCCCGACCCCAACATGAGCCTGGTGGCCATTACACCGCCGCCGCGCGAGCCCAACCAGGAGGCATTGCTGCGCATCCTGGCGCGGACAGGCGTGGACACCGTGCAGGCCGCCGGCGGCGAGGCGGGCCTCGTGCGGACGGACCTCCAGGGACTGCGTTTCCTGCCCGAGATCCTGCGAATCGCTCCGGACCAGGTGGCGGAGGACAATGTCCGTCGGCCTTGCCTGGACGACGCGGAGTGCCGGCAGCGCACGAAGAAGACCATCGAGGAGAATGTGACGCTCCACTGGGCGGGCGGCTCAGGCCGCTACTCGGTCGGCAACGGCAACCTGCTGTGCGCAACCGAAGAGAATGTGTGCCAGTGCCCGGTCAGTCTGGACGCCTTCCGCGCGTGGTTGCGCAAGGAATATGACAGTATCGAAGCGCTGAACCAGTCGTGGGGCACCGCGTACACCGACTGGTCGCAGGCCGTCCCGGAAAGTGCGGACGCCGCGCGTGCGTCGGGCCGCTGTGCCGCCTGGGTCGATTTTCGCATTTTTGAGGACGGGGATTTTGCCGCGTTCCACGGCATGGCGCGGCAGGCGGTGCGCGGCGTGGACCGCGCCGGGGAAACGGGGTTCCGCGCCTTCGACGACGCCAATCCGTCGCACGGCTACTGGTGGCCCGCACTGGCCGCGCAGACCGATTTTGTCGCGGCCGACTGGGAACCGGTGACGGCGGAAAAGTTGCGTTGCTATCAGGCGAAAGGTGCGTGGTCGGGGCTGGTGGTGAACGACACGCGCGATCTGGGCGATGCACGGCGCGCGGGGTGGTTCGCATGGAACGCCGCGCTGCTGCGCATCCCGGCGGTGTGGATTGCGACCCCCTTCGGTGACGCCGAACACGCCGCGCCCGGCGCGGCCCTCCAACCCGACGGCCAACCCACGCCGGCATTCGCCGCGCTCGCGGCGGCAATGAACGAACTGAAGCAGGGCGCGGGACCGCTGTTGCTGGGGGCGGTGCCGGATCCTGCGTCCATCGTGGTGTATGACAGCCAAGCGAGCCGCTGCCTGGCGGATGCCGACCACAGTTTCGCCGCATCAACGCGCGCGGCGCAGCAGGGGTGGACGGAGGCGTTGGACGCGCTGAACCGTTCCTGGGATTTCATTGACGAAACGCGCATCGACCGGCTCGCCGACCCCGCCTGCAAGGCGCTGGTGCTTCCCCTGTGCCGCGCGCTCAGCGACGGCGAAATCGCGGCGGTGCAGGCGTTCGCGGCGCGGGGCGGCCTGATAGTCGCGGACATTCTGCCCGGAACGCATGACGAGCACGGCGCGGCACGGCGTAAAGTCGTCCTGGCAGCGCTCTTCGGCGTGCACCCCGGCGCGGCACCGCAGGCAAAGGAGGGGGTGCCCGCATGGACCGCCCTGGACCCGCCCGCGCCGCAGGGATTCGCCGGGATGGTCACCTGCGACAGCGCGCTGGCTTTGAAGGGCGGACAGGCGCTGGGCGGGATGGCCGACACGCCGCTGTGGGTGCGCGGCACGGGAGAGGGCAGGAATGCGCTCCTGCTGAACCATGCACCCCGCCTTCGCGCCGCCTCCGGGGACCGCAGCGTGTTCCCGCTGGAGTACGCCGCGCTGGACAAGGCCTTGAACGGCGCCGGATGCCCGTCCATGATTTCCGGAGAGAACCGCTTTGACGGCCGGGTGCGCGCGTTCCGCTATGACCGCGCGCGCCTGGTGGCCTTTCTGGCCGATCCCGCCGCAAAGGATGCGCAGAGGGTGCGGCTGCCCTTCGGCGAAAACGACCGCGTGTTCAACCTGCGCACGGGCCAGCCCGTGGGCAAGCCCCACAAGGCGACCGTCAAACTGGAACCGGGCGCGGCGGCGCTGTTTTCCGCGCTGGACCACAAGGTGGAGGCGGTGCAGGTCGCGGCAACCCCCACGGTCAACGCGGGACGGCGCGTGGCCGTTAAGCTTATCGTGCGCACCGACGGACCGGCGCCGGGTAAACGGCTTGTGGTGGTGGACATGGCCTCCGGGGACGGGCAGGCACCGGAATGGGAAAGACGCTTCGTGAACTGCGAAAACGGCGCGGGTGAACTCTATTTCCCCGTCGCCCTGAACGACACAACCGGCAAGTACCGGGTGCGGGCGCAAGATTTGTTGAGCGGCGCGGAAGGACGGGGCATGGTTTTGGTGTTACCTGCGTTGAACGTACAATAGGAAAGGCCCATCATTTTGGAAAACATGCGCGTTGGATCGCACCCCCCCGACTGGCGGGTGTCTCTTCACGGCGGCCATAGCAGTTGCTATTGCGACCACGCCACCAGCACGCTCGCGGAGATACTGGAGGCGGCATGCGATGCGGGCATGCGCACCTACGGCGTGACCGAACACGCCCCGCGCGTCGAGCCGGAGCGGCTCTACGACGAGGAACTGGCGCTGGGGTGGGACATCGAAACGCTGGACCGACTGTTCGGCGAGTATGCCGCCGAAGTGGATCGGCTGAAACGCGAATACGCGGGATGCATGAACGTGCTCAAGGGCTTTGAGGCCGAAGTGGTGCCCGAGGGCAGCTATGCGGAGGTCATGCTGGGCTTCCGTGAAAAGTACGCCTTCGACTACATCGTCGGCTCGGTGCACTATGTGGCCGGCCACATCATTGATTACCTCCCCGGACGCTACGAAAAGGCCGTGGCCATCTGCGGCAGCCCCGAAGCGCTGGCGGTGCGCTACTTCCACAATGTGGCGGGCATGGTCGAAGCCCTGCGCCCCGAGGTCGTCGGCCATCTCGACCTGTACCGCCGCCGTTTGCCCAGCGACGAGGCCGCCTCAACCCCGCCCATCCGCCG
This sequence comes from Candidatus Hydrogenedentota bacterium, assembly GCA_903922535.1. Next base: position 5,223 of record CAIXUF010001342.1, on the reverse strand, counting down.
CGCCGCCATGGAGGCGCTGGAGGTCATCCGCCAGAACGGCACGATCATCGACGTGAACACCGGCGGACTGCGGCTCGGCTTCGGCCATCCCTACCCAGCGCCATGGCTGGTCACGGCCGCCCGCGGCATGGGGATCCCCTTCTGCTTCGGCGACGACAGCCACAACACCACCCAGGTGGCCGCGGGCATCAACGATGCGCGCGAATACCTCATGTCCCTCGGCGTCACCCAAATAGAGACGCTCGAACCCGGCACGGCGGGCCTGAACAGGAAAAAGATAGCCCTGTAACCAGCGCCAATGCGCATCCCCGACATAGCGCCGCGCGGCAAGGCGGGACAAACCGGTTATGGCGCTATCGTGAACGTGCTGTCGCTCAGGTCCTCTATCGCGTTGTTGTCTCCGGAGATCAGGTGAATCTTGCAGGTGCTGGCCGGGGTCACCCAGGACGGAACCGTCCAGGTGAATTGCTCCGCTGAGGCCGCCGCTGCGCCCAGCCATACCGTGTCCAGGCTGTCCACATTCAGCAGGACCGCCACCGCGCCGGTCACATTGGTTTCGGTCCACGTGACCACGTAGTTTTGGCCAACCGTCCATGTCTCGCCGCCGTTGGGCGAGGTGACCACAAGCGCGGGCAGATCCCCCGGCGCTGCGATGGTGAAGGTGCCGTCGCTGATGTCCGCGAAGCGGTTCTCATCGCCGTAGATAAGGTGAATCCGGTAGTTGCTGCCCGGCGTCAGTGTTGCCGGAACCGTCCAGAAGAACTGCCCCGAGGCGGCCGCGCCCAGCCATGCCGTGTCCGTGCCGTCCACATTCAGCAGGACCGCCACCGCGCCCGTCAAGTCGGTCTGGTTCCAGGTGATGCTGTGGGTTTCGCCCTGCGCCCAGGACTCGCCGCCGTTCGGGGAGCTCAGCGTCAGCGGGGGCGCGATGATGCTGAAGGTGCCGTCGCTCAGATCCTCTATCGCGTTGTTGTCGCCGGACATCACGTGGATCTTGTAGGCGCTGCCCGGTGTCACCCAGGACGGAACGGTCCAAGAGAACCGCCCGGCCGAAGCGGCCACTGCGCCCAGCCAGGCAGTGTCGGTGCCGTTGTCGTTCAGCATGACCGCCACCGCGCCGGTCACGCCGGTCTGGTTCCACGTGACGGTTTCGGTCTCGCCCTGAATCCACAGTTCGCCGCCGTTCGGCAAGGTCACCGTGAGCGGCGATACTCCGGATGCGATGGTGAAGGCGCTATCGCTCAAGTCCTCTATTGCATTGTTGTCGCCGGAGATCAGGTGGATCTTGTATGCATTGCCCGGCGTCACCCAGGCGGGAACGGTCCAGGAGAATTGACCGGCCGAGGCCAGGGCCGCACCAAGCCAGTCGATGTCCACTCCGTTGTCACTCAACAACACAGCAACGAACCCGGTCACCCCGGTCTGGTCCCAGGTGATCACATGGTATTCACCCTGGGTCCAGGTCTCGCCACCGTTCGGGGAAGTGAGGACAAGCGACGTCCCTCCGGGTGAACTCGTACTGGATGCGATGGTAAACGTGGTGGCGCTCAGGCTCTCAATGGCGTTGTTGTCGCCCGAGATCAGGTGAATCCTGTACACGCTGCCCGGCGTCAGCGACGCGGGGATCGTCCACGAGAATTGTCCGGCCGACGCCGCAGCCGCGCCGAGCCACCGTGTGTCTGTGCCGTTCTCATTCAGAAGGACCGCCACCAGACCGGTCACGCCCGTTGCGTTCCAGGTGATGGTCTGCGTGTCACCGTGCGCCCAAATCTCGCCGCCGTTCGGAGAGATGGCAGAAAGACTGCCGGTGTTTGGGCCGCCTGTAGACGCCAAGGCGACGGTGGCATTCGCAGACACCGTGGTCGTCCACGTGGCGCCTGGGAGCAATTGCCCCGGCGTGCCGGTGGTGGTGTTCGTGAGCAACTGGGGCGCGGTGCCGTTCACCGAGACGGAAATGTTGTCCATTGTCGCGGCGCTTGAGTTCTTGACGACCACCTGATCGTACCCATTGAAGACCGACGTTCCGCCTGCCGAAGGCTGGCGCAGCACGGTGTAGTGCAACTGGCCGTTGTCCGGGATCAGCGCATCCACGTCGGACTTGTTCCAGTAGCCCGTCCTAAGGCAGCCCGCCGTGGCCGGACCGCCGTTCAGTTCGCCGATGAGCGGCGCGTTCGCGCCGCTGCCAAAGGCGCTGTTGTCGCCGGTCAAGAGCACGGCATCCGTAATGGCACCTCTGACAATCTGTGAAGGCGAGAAAGTCGGCATGTGGGCCGAAACGGCCGTGGCGTTCATGTTCGACACCAAGGTGAACATGCCCTGATACTCCGGTGCCGTGGAGGCGCCGTTTGCCGCAACCACCGTCGCGCCGTCGGCCAGTACCACCGAAGCGTGCAGTTTGACCATGCCCGGCGTGCCGTGGCCGCCACTGCCGCCATTGCCGCCCTTGCCACCCGCCGCGCCGGCAGCGCCCTTGCCGCCCTTGCCGCCCGCACCCCCGTGACCGCCCGCTTGGTATCCGCCACCACCTTCACCACCGGTGTAGGCCGTGAGGCCGGTGGCACCCGCGCCGCCTGCCCCGCCTGCGGCTCCGGGGTCGCCGGCGTTGACCGTGTCCGCCGAAACGTTCACCGTCGGCGCGCCAACCAACGCCAACATTCCCCTTGCCGCCAGGACGACTGCGCCACCACCCGCCGCACCGGCACCACCCGCGCCGCCTGCACCACCCGGGCCGCCTGTACCGCCCGCGCCGCCCACACCACCAACACCGGCGTGAGGGCTTCCCCCGGGACTGCCGCTATCACCGTTCGTGCCCCGGTTGCCCGTGCCCGGCACGGTTCCAGACGCGCCACCGGCCACCCCACCGCCACCGGCACCGCCCGCACCGCCGCCCGCACCGCCCGCACCGCCTGCACCACTGCCACCGTTGCCGCCGTCATCACAAATGACAATACCAAATTCGGAGTGGCAGTTGCCGGTTGCACCGCCTGCACCGCCACCGCCACCGCCTGCACCGCCGCCCGAACCGCCGGAACCGCCCGAACCGCCACCTGTCGCGCCACCGCCGCCGCTTCCGCCATATCCCGCAAACAGATTCAACGAAGCGGCACAGACGGCCGGGGTGGAACAAGACCCATCCCCGCCGTTGCCGCCATTCGCACCGGCTTTTCCTGGGGATGCCGGAGATACGCCGTTACCCCCCGCAGTACCTGCTGTACCGCTGTCTCCGTCCAAACTGCCACCAGCCCCCCCGATGCCGGGACTGCCGCCAGTTCCCGCCACGCCACCGGCACCCGCACCGCCCGCAACCGCCACGCCTCCGGCACCGCCCGCGCCCGGGGACCCAACGTTCTGCCCGAAGCCCGGGGCACCCACCGCGCCGACAGCACCGCCGTCGGCGCTGTTTCCCGCCACCGCCGATCCGGCGCTGCCATTCTGTCCCGCAGAACCATTGGGGGGTGCATGAACGATACACCCCCCGCACTCGCCGGGGCCGCCCGCGCCACCGTCGCCGCCGTGACCGCCGGTGGGGCCGTTTGGTCCGGCTGCGCCCGCCGAACCGATTCCGCCGGCACCGCCGGCACCGCCGCCGAGCGTTCCCGGCGGCACGGAAAGGTCCGCGCCCCAGCGCATGTCGCCATCAGACGCGATGGAGAGGGGCCGGGCGCCCGTAACGGTGAACGTGACCCCGTCAGCAACGTCCACATTTCTGAACCGAAACACGCATATGCCGCCCTCGTCCGTGCCGGAAGCAACGGGCGCGCCGTCCAGGGTCATGGTCATCGTGGAAGTGTCCACAGCAAGCGTGCCCGAAATGGCCAAGAGTTCCGCCGCAGCACCAGCAGCGCCATAGACGGACAGGACATATTCCCGCAAATCGCGCACAGTGAAGGCCACATTGCACAGGGCCGTGTTGCCGGCGGTGTCTGTCACGGTAAGTGTGACCGTATAGTCACCCGCGGTGACCGTCGTGCCGGCCACAGGTGACTGGCTCACGGTCAGGCCCGCGTTGGAGCCGTCCGTCGCGATGACGTCGGCCGTGAAGTCGGGCACGGGGGCATGGCCGGATTGGTCCGTCCAAACGTCATGGCTTGCCGCGCAGGTGGTAATGACCGGCGGGGTGACGTCGAGAAGAATCGGGCTGCCGCTCCACAGGTCATTGAGATTGCCCTTATTCCCCGCGCTGTCATAGCCGTAACCGCCGAAGAGCCGCAGCACGCCCGAAGCATCCGTCCACGCGACTGCGGATCGGCGCGCGCCGGGGGTGTTGGCCACCGCAGGCGTGCCGAGCGTGCCGTAGGTCCCGGCCTGCCCGGTGGTCGAGGCCCCCTTCATCCACGTCCAGTTGCCTGTGGCGGGGCTATATTGCCACAGGTCGTTGAAGTAGCCCACACCGTTGTAGCCTCCGAAGAGCCACAGTCCGCCCCAAGGATCGGTCCATGGAACCGCCTCCATCCGTGCGCCGGGCGTATTGGCCGCCGCCGACACTCCGAGTGTGCCGTAGATCCCGGCTTGGCCGTGTGTCGAGGCGCCCTTCATCCACATCCAATTGCCCGTGGCCGGATCGTATTGCCACAGGTCGTTGAGAAAGTCAGCCCCCCCCGAACTGTCATAACCGAAACCGCCGAATAGCCATAACCTGCCCAAAGAATCCGTCCACGAGACCGCATCGTCCCGCGCGCCGGGCGTATTGGCCGCCGTCGGCGTCCCGGGCGTGCCGTAGGTGCCGGTCGCATTCCCCGTGGAACTGCCTTTCATCCAGGTCCAGTTACCCGAGGCCGGGTCGTATTGCCACAGGTCATTGAGATCGCCCGCAGTTCCCGACGCGGCGTAGCCGTATCCGCCGAATAACCATAACCTGCCCAAAGAATCCGTCCATGAGACCGCGTAACCGCGCGCGCCGGGCGTATTGGCCGCCGCCGGTGTGCCGAGCACACCATAGTTTCCGGGCTGGCTGACCGTGGCGGCACCCTTCATCCAGGTCCAGTTTCCCGAGGCTGGCTCGTATTTCCACAGATCGTTGAAGCAGCTGAGAGTCCCCCCGCCGTCGCCGTATCCGCCGAAGAGCCAAAGCGCCCCCGAGGCGTCCGCCCACGAAACCCCGCCAAGCCGTGCGCCGGGCGTATTTGCCGCCGCCGATATCCCGGGCGTGCCGTAGGTGCCGAGCTGACCGAACGTTGAGGCACCCTTCACCCAGGTCCAGTTTCCCGGGGCCGGTTCGTATCT
>CAIXUF010001341.1 GCA_903922535.1 Candidatus Hydrogenedentota bacterium | reverse complement strand
GGCGGCGTGCATGGCGCGGCGTGTTCCGACCGCGTCCGAAGGCGCAATCACCGTCATGTTCGGGATGGCCCGCAGGATCGCAAGGTCTTCCACGGATTGATGACTGCCGCCGTCCACGGCGTCGGACATCCCTGCGATGCCGCCGAGGAGTTTGACATTGAGCCGGGTGTATGCCGCCTGCGCGCGCACCTGGTCGCTGGCGCGCAAGGCGAAGAACAGCGCGAATGTGCTGACAAACGGCACATAGCCGCAGGCCGCCAGACCAGCGGCGGCCGAGACCATGTTCGCCTCCGCGATGCCGAAATTAAAAAAACGATCCGGGAACCGTTCCGCGAACAGATCCGTTTGCGAAGAACTGGACAGGTCGGCATCCAGGACAACTACGCGCGGGTCGGCTTCCCCCAGCTCAACCAGGGTTTCCCCCATGACAATGCGTTGCGGTTTGGCTTTTTTCATGCGGCCAGCTCCTTTCTGGCCTTTCGATAGTCTTCATCGGTGATGCGCGCCCCATGCCAGGCGCTTTGCCCTTCCATAAAGGAGACGCCTTTGCCTTTTATTGTGTTGGCAACAATGACCCGCGGCGTCGTGCCGGCGGCGCAGGTCCAACGCCAGGCATCCAGCAATTGCCCGCAATTGTGCCCGTCACACACGCGAACTTCCATGCCGAAAGCGGCGATCTTTTCCGCCACGTCACCCAATGGCATCACCTCTTCCGTCGGACCATCGAGCTGAACTCGATTGCGGTCAACAACCACCACCAGGTTGGACAAGCCGAACTTCCGGGCCGCCATCAGGCCCTCCCAATTCTGTCCCTCCTGAAGTTCCCCGTCGCCCACCAGCACAAAGACACGATAGTCGCGCTGGCTCAACCGCGCCGCCAGCGCCATGCCTACGCCCGCGGAGATTCCCATTCCCAGCGAACCGGTGGACATATCCACGCCGGGTGTTTTGTGCATGTCCGGGTGCCCCTGGAGATGCGAGCCGGTGCGCCGCAGCGTGGTCAACCATTCGTGCGGGAAGAAGCCTCTCGCCGCCAGAACGGCATACAGCGCCGGCGCGCCGTGCCCCTTCGACAGGATGAACCGGTCGCGCGCCGCCCATCCGGGATCTTCTGGCCGCACCCGCAACACCTGTGAATAGAGGGTCCAGAGAATTTCCACACACGAAAGTGATCCACCGGCATGTCCCGACCGGGCGGTGTGGATCATATCGAGAATGGTCCGTCGCAGACGGCAACAGTCATCGCTCATGGTTTCGGGATTTGTCATATGGCCCTCCGGGTTGCGCACTGCTTGCCATGGAAGAAGTCGTCCGTTGCACGTAAACATAGCAGGATGTGCCAGGCGATTGCGCGGAGCAAGAAGCTATAATTTAGGAAAAACCTGCTGTCGCATGCCCGGTTTTATGCTATAAGCACTTCATGCTTTCTACGAGCCCCAGCAATGCCGGGCGCATCCAGCTCCTGATGATTCAGGCCAGCCGCACCCTGGGCCTCCGCCTGTGCTTTCATGATGTGCTCGCGCGCAGTGGTCTGCCGGAGCCCTGGGTTATTCACTTCCTGGCGCCGTGCATGGAAAAGAAAGCCCGGAACGCGCGTGGTTGCGTCATGTTCGACGTTCACGAGGTGCGCACCGCGCTCGCCGGCAATCCCGATGGACGGATCCATACGTGTCCCCACGGCTTCACGGAGATCGCGGTGCCCGTGATTTGCAATGGACTCTTTGCGGGGATGCTTTTTGCCGGACTGTGCTGGCGGGGCAAAGGCAACCCGCCCCACCCGCAGCTTGTGCGGCCGCCGAACCGCCAATGGCTTGAAGATCGACGACTCGTCTTGAAGGCCGTGGCGACAGAATTGGCCCAACTGTTGACCGGCCGCACCGCGGCCGTCACGGATGACCGCCAGACAAAAGTCCTCAAGTTCCTCAACGAGAAAATGGAACAGATGCCCACATTGCAGGATCTGGCCCGTGTTCTTTGTCTCTCGCCCTCGCGGACCAGTCACCTGGTCCGGAAAACCTTTGCCATGACTTTCCCGCAGTTGGTCCAAAAGGTGAAAATGCAAGAGGCGGCGCATCTGCTATCGACGACCGATCATCCGATCGGTGAGGTTGCCGCCCTGGTCGGCTTTGAGGACCAAAGTTATTTCGCCCGCATATTCAAACGCGGCATGCGATTGTCGCCGCGCAGCTATCGCCGTCGCTATCCGACGAGCTGGAGGGAAAGGCCCTGACGGCAGAGTGGGTGTCGCCGGGATTATTTGACAGGATTCACAAGATTTTGCAGGATTGTTGCGTGCGAAAAACGGATGCAATGGAAG
>CAIXUF010001340.1 GCA_903922535.1 Candidatus Hydrogenedentota bacterium | reverse complement strand
GTCATCGGCCTGGGCACGGTGACCTCGGCCAACAATTCGAACTATACCGTCAGCCTTGATCCGACACCGGTGAACTTCGCCATCACGCGCCTGGCGGTGACGGTGACGCCGACCGCGGGCCAGCACAAGGCTTACGGCGACGCCGATCCGACGCTGGCCTACACGACCACCCCGCTGGGCAACGGCGACACTTCATTGAGCGGCCTGCTGTCCAGGGCCGCAGGCACGGACGTGGGCAACTACGTCATCGGCCTGGGCACGGTGACGTCTGCCAACAACGCGAACTACACCGTTAGCCTTGCAGCGACCGAGGTGGACTTTACCATCACAACCAAGGCGGTGACGGTGACGCCGACCGCGGGCCAGAGCAAGTTTTACGGTGATGCGGACCCGTTACTGGCGTACACGACTTCGGGCCTGGCGTACAGCGAAACGCTGAGCGGCCTGCTGTCCCGGGCCGCCGGCACGGACGTGGGCAACTATGTCATCGGCCTGGGCACGGTGACGTCTGCCAACAACCCGAACTACACCGTCAGCCTCGCGTCGACGCCGGTGAACTTTGCCATCGCGCCGAAGCCGGTGACGGTGACTCCCGACGGCGGACAGACGAAGGTTTACGGTGCGGACGACCCGGCACTGACCTACGCGACTTCCGCATTGGTGGGCAGTGAGACGCTGAGCGGCGTGCTGTCCCGCGTTGCGGGCGAAAATGTGGGCACGTATGCCATCACGCTGGGTACGGTGACGTCGGCCAGCAACCCGAATTACAGCGTCACCCTCGCGCCGACGACGGTGAACTTCACCGTCACGGCCAAGGCGGCGACGGTGACGCCGAACAACGGCCAACACAAGACTTACGGCGATGTCGATCCGACACTGACGTACACGACTTCCGGTCTGGTGGACAGCGACACGCTGACAGGCGCGCTCTCCCGCATTGCCGGCTCCGATGTCGGCATGTATGCCATCACGCTTGGCACGGTGACGTCGGCCAACAATCCGAACTACAGTATCAGCCTTGCATCCACCGCGGTGAACTTCTCCATCACGGCCAAGGCGGTGACGGTGACGCCGACCGCGGGCCAGCACAAGACTTATGGCGATGCCGACCCAACGCTGGCATACACGACTTCCGGGCTGGCGTACAGCGAGACGCTGAGCGGCACGTTGTCCCGTGCTGCGGGCTCGAATGTCGGCACCTATGCCATCAGTCTTGGCACGGTGACGACGGACAACAACCCGAACTACACCGTCAGCCTCGCCGCGGCGCCGGTGACCTTCGCCATCACGCCGAAACCGTTGACGGTGAGCGACGCCGCGGCGTCAAACAAGGTCTATGACGGCACCACCTTGGCAACGATAAGCGGCACCACCCTTTCAGGCGTGATCAGCGGGGACACAGTTACGGCGACCGCGCCGACGACGGGCACCTTTTTCAGCAAGGATGTGTCGGTGACCGCCATCGCGGTGACCGTTGTGGGCCAGTGGACTTTGGCCGGCGCTGACGCCGGCAACTACACAGTGACCCAGCCGACCGGACTGACCGCAATCATCTCGCCCGCGCCGCTGACGGCGACGGTCGTCCACAACCCGACCAAGCACTACGACAGCAGCACCGCCATCACCACACTGACGACGAACTACTTCGCCGTGAGCGGCGTGGCGCCGGGCGACTCCGTCAAGGTCACCAAGACCTCCGGCGTGTTTGCCTCGATGAACCCCGGCACCGGGATCATCATTACGGTCACGCTGGCCTCGAACAATTTCGCCCCGGGCACCGGCTCCAGCACACTCCTGGCCAACTACACCCTGCCAACCCAGGCCAAGGGCCCCGGCACGATCACCACCAAGGACATCCCCGCAATCACCGCCTGGCCAACGGCCTCGCCGATTGCCTTCGGCCAACCGCTCAGCGCCTCGACGCCATGGTTGACCAACGGCGCATCCGTGACGCCGGGCACCTTTGCCTTCACCGACGGCACGATACGGCCCGCGGTCGGCACCTACAATTCCGATGTGACCTTCACGCCGACCAACACAACCACCACCGAGAAGATTTCAATGGGTGTGGATGTGACGGTGGGCAAGGCGACGCCGCACCTGACGGCGCCGACGGCCTCGGCCATCAGTTCCGGCCAGGCGCTGAGCGCCTCGACGCTCAGCGGCGGCGCCGCCACGAATCCCTTCAGCGGGGCCGCGGTGGCCGGCGGCTTCGCGTTCAAGACGCCGGGCACGATACCCTCGGCGACGGGGCCGCAGCCCGTGATCTTCACCCTCACCGACACGGTCAACTACAATTCCCCCGCCGAGATCAGTGTGACCGTGACCGTGGGAACAATTCCCGTTTTGTCGGTTCAGGCGGTCAGTGCCCTGAAGCTCTCGATTATCGTCGGAGGTTCGGCGACGTTTGAGGTGAAGGCGGTCAACGCCTCTGGAACGCCGCGCTATGCGTGGAACAAGAGCGATGGCAGCGGCGGTTGGACGCCGATGTCCGGCGAGGAATCGGCGACACTGGTGTTTAGTTCCGCGGCCGCGGACGACGCGGGGGATTACAAGTGCGTTGTGTCCGATGATTCAACCACCAAGGATTCGCCGACCTTCACGCTGACCGTAAGCAGCAACCGCGTTCCCGTAGTTGGATTGGCCGGACTGGCGGCATTGGCGGCGGCGCTTGGACTGGGCGGCGCGGCCAGACAGCGTCGGCGCAGGTAGACCGGGGCGCGCCGTGGATGGCGCCCTGCAAGAGGTAGATTCAGCCCCCGGACGGGCAACTGTCCGGGGGCTTTACCATGTGTGCGGCGCGCGAGAAGGGGCTGCGGCGTATTGCGGAGGATCAGGTTCTCGGGCAGATCAGGGTCCTTTTTCCGCTTGACACCCCGGGCCAAAAGTTGTACCCTTAATTCATATCAGATCCGGGTTGATCTGGTGTGCGGATGCGGTATTGGTCAAGGGCCGTCTGCTGAGGCGGCGGCGGTGTTTAACGAGAGTGTGTTGGCAGGTTCAGCCCGGCACAATCCCAACAGATAAGGGGTATATTCATGTCCAGTCATGGCGGTGCGGCGGAGAAAAGAATCCGGAACAGTCGGTTTAATTCGGGTTTTGTTCTGGGACTGATCATTGCAGCCTGCCTGTGCGGCGTTGGTGCCGCGCCGGCCTTTGCCGCGCCGCAGCTTCTGGCAGCACAGTCCGAAGTCATCGCCAGCACTGCGTCCAGCGCCTCAGAGACCGGTGCCTACACCGCGCCGGCCGGCAAGAACCGTGTTCTGGTACTTACGACCTCAACGTATAAATCATCGTCGGGGAACCAGGCCGATGCGATCGTCTCCACCGCCACGCTGCCGGTGTGGAACGGAACAACGTTTGCCAGAGCGGAGGGGGGTATCCTGCTAATTAGCACCACAAACGGGCACGGCGTGGAACAGTTTTATGCGGCGATAGGCGATTCGACTTCCCCCCAGACCTACCCGCTGACGATAACCTACAAAGGCTCCATTGACAGGAAGCAGGCGGCGATTACCTGTTTCGGCAACATTGATCAGACGAGTCCGCGTTCCGGCGTCACATACGGGGCCTACGCAAACAGCGGCACTGCGACTTCGGGCCTGACCAATGTGACCACGGCCAATTTGACCAACGGGCCGATTCCCCAGGACTTTGTCATCGTTGACAGCGCCGCCCTCGTCCCGGCCTCCGCGACGTTAACACTGGCTGCGGCGGCGGGTCAGACCGGCGTGGCCACCTGGCTCAGCGCCACCAACCGCAGATATTCGACCGGAAACTTCTACCTGTCCTCGTCCGTCAACAAGTTGATGAACTATACGTCGAGCAGTGCCTCCGCCAGATGGGGCATCTGCGCCGCGGCGTACAAGCCGTCGTACTCCGTCACCGCGACGGCGGGCACGGGGGGAACCGTGAAGAAGGGAAGCTCGGCAGGCGATCCCGCATGGACCGACAGCAGCTACGACTACAACGCCACCGTCAGCATCTATGCCGTGCCGGATACGGGCTATCATTTTGTGAAGTGGCAGGCGAAAACCGCCTCGTTCGGCGTCACCCCCGACGACTTTGTCGACATTAGCGGCGCCACCAACCAGTTGTATCAGTTCCCGGCTGGCAAGCGGAACGACTCCGGGCTAGCGCTGGACCGCAACGGCCATGAGGTGCAGGCGATCTTCGCCATCAATGAGACCTACACCGTGACCTTCGACGGACAGGGCGGCCTGCCGGCCTCCTCCACCCAGAGCGAGACCTACAGTTCGACCTATGTCCTTCCTTCTGATCCCACGCGCACGGGTTTCGCGTTTCTCGGATGGTACACGGGCACCGGTGGCACAGGCACGCAGGTGACCGCCGCCACGACGGTGCTCCTCACGGGCCCCCAGACTCTTTATGCAAACTGGGTCTCCACGGCCGTTCCCATCACGGTAAAGGCGGAGGACAAGTCCAAGGTTTACGGCGACGGCGATCCGGCACTGACTTGGACCGTCACCTCCGGGGCGTATGACCACGCCGACGACGCGAGTGTGATTGGCGCGCTGGTGCGCGCCCCGGGCGAAACCGTTGCCGGCGGCCCGTATGCGATTACCCAGAACACACTGGCGTTCCCCTCGAAATACTCCGTTACCTTTGTTCCCGGAAGTTTTACGATCACGCGAAAGACTTTGACGGTGAGCAATGCCGCCGCGTCGAACAAGGTTTATGACGGCACCACGGCGGCGACGTTCAGCGGCACCAACCTTTCGGGCTTGGTTGGCTCGGACGCCGTCACCGCAACCCCGTCACTGACAGGCCTCTTTGCCGACAAGAACGTTGCGGATGGCATTGTGGTGACGGCCACGGGCCTGTGGGCTTTGAGCGGCGCCGACGCGGGGAACTACACGGTCACGCAACCTTCCGGACTGACGGCGAACATCACGCCCAAGACGCTGACGGTGACCGGCGCCGTCGCGTCAAACAAGGTCTACGACGGGACCGCTGCGGCCACCATCACCGGTGCCGCCCCTGTGGGCGTGGTTGGCACCGATGTAGTTTCCGTGACGACCCCGGGCACCGGCACCTTCGCCACCGCGAATGTGGGTCCGGGCATTTCCGTAACGGGGGGACTTACCCTGACCGGCGCGGCCTCGGGCAACTACACGCTTGCCCAGCCGACCGGACTGACTGCAAACATCACGGCGAAGACGCTGACGGTGACAGGCGCCGTAGCATCGAACAAAGTCTATGACGGGACCGCGGCGGCGACGATTGCCGGCCCCTTTACGCTGATCGGCGTGGTTGGCGCCGATGTCGTTTCCGTGCAAACCCCGGCGGCGGGCATTTTTTCCAGCGAGGATGCGGCCGGGGGGATTGCCGTAACGGCGGGGCTGACCTTGACCGGCGCCGCTTCGGGCAACTATTTGCTTTCTCAGCCGTCCGGACTGACCGCGAACATCACGGCCAAGACGTTGACCGTAACCGGCGCCGTGGCGTCGAACAAGGTCTACGACAGGACCACTGCGGCCACAATTACCGGCACTTTCGTGCTGGCCGGCGTGCTTGGTGCCGATGTCGTTTCCGTGACAAGCCCCGGGAGCGGCACCTTCGCCGCGGCGAACGTGAATTCGGGCATTGTTGTCACGGCGGCACTGACCTTGGCCGGTGGCGACGCAGGCAATTACTCGCTCACCCAACCGACCGGGCTGACCGCGAACATCACGGCCAAGACGCTGACCGTGGCCGGCGCCACGGCGTCGGACAAGATCTACGACGGGACCACGACGGCCGTGATTACCGGCGCCTTCACGCTGACCGGCGTGCTTGGCGCCGATGTCGTTTCCGTGCAAACCCCGGCGGCGGGCACTTTTGCCAGCAAGGATGCGGGACCCGGCATAGCGGTGGCGGCAGGATTAACGCTGACCGGCGCCGCCTCGGGCAACTACACGCTGACCCAGCCGACCGGACTGACCGCGAACATCACGGCCAAGACGCTGACGGTGACCGGCGCCGCGGCGTCGAACAAAGTCTATAACGGGAACACGACGGCCACGATCACCGGCCCCTTCACGCTGACCGGCATTGTTGGCACCGATGTCGTTTCCGTGCAAACCCCCGCGGTGGGCACCTTTGCCGACAAGAACGCGGCTGGCGGCATAGGGGTGACGGCAGGACTTACACTGACCGGTGCCGCCGCGGGCAACTACGCGCTGACGCAGCCGACCGGGCTCACCGCGAACATTACGGCCGCGCCGCTGACCATTACCGTCGTCAACGACCCAACCAAGGTGTATGACGGCAACACCAACGCCACACTGACGACGGCCAACTATCTCGTGGACGGCCTGGTGGGGGCCGAGAGCATAACGGTTTCCAAGACATCCGGTTCCTACGACAGCGCGGCCGTCGGTGGGAGGACCGTTACGGTCACCCCGCTGGTTGCGGGTGATTTCACGGTCGGTTCGGGCGCGCTGCTGGCCAATTACACCTGGCCGACGACCGTGACAGGCTCCGGCACGATTACCAGCAAGGCCATCCCGACCATTACCACCCCGCCAACGGCCACCACCATTACCTACGGTCAGTCCCTGGGCGCCTCGACCCTGAGCGGCGGCACTGCCTCGGTTGCGGGCGGCTTTGCATTCACCACGTCCACGACGGTTCCCGGCAACGCGGGCACCTATGCCGCCAGCGTGACCTTCACCCCGACGGATACGGCGACGTACGATACAAAGACCTTTAACATTAACATGACGGTCAACGCCAAAGCGCTGACGGTGGCCGGAGCAGTGGCGTCAAACAAGACCTATGACGGGACCACCACGGCCACGATTACCGGCGCCACGCTTGTGGGCGTTGTTGGCGCCGACACCGTTCTCCTGCAAACGCCGACGACAGGCACCTTCGCCCAGGCGACCGTGCACACGGGCATATCCGTGGCGGCCGGATTGGCACTGACCGGCACCGATGTGGGCAACTACACACTGACGCAGCCGACCGGATTGACCGCTAACATCACGGCCAAACCGTTGCTTGTGACCGGCGCGGCAGCCTCGGACAAGGTCTATGACGGAACCACGGCGGCCGTGATCACCGGCGCTTTCACGTTGACCGGCGTGGTTGGCGCCGATGTCGTTGCGGTGGCAACCCCGGCATCAGGCACCTTTGGCCAGGTGGCTGTGGGCACAGGCCTGGCGGTAACGGCGGGGCTGACACTGACCGGCGCCGCTGCGGGCAAATATTCGGTGACGCAGCCGACCGGACTGACTGCGGGCATCACGGCCAAAACGCTGACCGTGACCGGCGCCGTGGCGTCGAACAAGGTTTATGACAGGACCACAGCGGCCACGATCACCGGCCCCTTCGTGCTGGACGGCGTGGTTGGCGCCGATGTCGTTTCCGTGACAACCCCCGGCGCAGGCTCCTTTGCCGGTGCAAATGTGGCTTCGGGCATTGCGGTAACGGCGGGATTGACCTTGACCGGCGCCGCCGCGGGCAACTATGCG
>CAIXUF010001339.1 GCA_903922535.1 Candidatus Hydrogenedentota bacterium | reverse complement strand
GCCGAAGGCGTCTGCCTGATGACATGGCCCGCCGCAACCGTGTTGCTGCACCCCTGCGTCACTGTGCCGGGGGCCAGATTCGCGCCGACGAGCGTGGTGCCCGCCTCGGACAACGTCAGGCCGGCCACACTTGGGAGGTTTACGGGCAACGGACTCCAAGTCACCGTGTTGTCCGTGGACGTTGAGGCGACACTGGCATTGCCCGCCGGGTCCTGAGCCGCATTCGCGGGAACGTTGGCAATGACCGTGCCGGACGTGGTCATGCCCGCCACCGATGCCGTCCATGTGATGTTGTCGGTTGTGGACAGCGATACCGCCTTTGCTCCGCCCGCCGAGCCTGTGATCACCACGTCGGTTCCCGTGAATGTCACGGGGTTGATCGCCTCACTGAACACCACGGTGAACACGATCGGAGAAGCATCTGCCGGGTCGGGCTGCCCCGACGCCTGGTTGACCGTTGCCGTCGGTGCGATGTTGTCGTAGGTCCGGCTCAGGGTTTGCGACGCCGTGTTGGCATTTCCCGCCGCATCGTGCGCCACGCCCGCGTTGATGGCAGCCGTCATGGTCACAACGCCCTGACTGATCGGATACAGAATCGGAAACAGATCAAAGCTGTAGTTCATGCCAGAGCCGGCAAAGTTCACCAGGTAACAGTTGGTCCGCGTCACACCGCCCTGGGTGAAACCGATCACCGGCTCGCTGAATGTCACTGTCACGGACACATGGGACGCATTGGTCGGATTCGGCGCGGTCGAACTCACGCCTGCCGAAGGCGGCACGCTGTCGTAAGTGCGTGTCAAAGGTGTGGCGGCGGTGTTTCCATTGCCCGCCGCATCATGCGCGGCATTGGCATTGACGGTGGCGGAGAAGACGCCTTGGTTGGTGGGCGCCAGATTGAAGCTGTAGTTCGTGCCGGAGCCGCCAAACCCCGTGACGGTGGCATTCGCAGACACGATATCATCGGCCGTGAAATCAGCCACTGGTTCGCTGAACACAACCGTTACGGGTATGGGTGAAATCGGTGTCGGATCCGGCGCCGTCGAACGCAGTGTCACTGCCGGCTCAATTTTGACTTGGTAGGTCCGGACCAGTGTGATTGCGTCGGTGTTCGCATTTCCCGCCGCGTCATGCGCAACACCGGCGGCGATCGCCGCCGACACAATGCCTTCCGCCGCGGGCAGCAGGTTGAACGTGTACCCCGCACCAGAACCGCGAAAGTCCGCCACAGTGGCGTTCGTGGGGATAATGCCGCCTGCAACAAAGTCCGTCACCGCTTCGCTGAAAGTCACCCTCACCGGAATCGCCGAGAGGTTCGTCAGCTTCGAAGCGCTGGAACTCAGCCACGCCGACGGCGCCTGCGTGTCGATAACAATGCTTTTATTGGCGCTTAGCGAACCCGCCGTGCCCGGTGCAGGAAGGGCAAGAACGGCGTTGACCGAGTTGAACACGCTGTCCCGTATCGCGCCCCCATTCAATTGCAGCGACGTTGTGCCGGCATAATCCAGGTCGGGTGAGACATCGCCCGCCGCCACCGTGTATCGGAACCGGAGCGTGGCCGTGCCGCTTCCGGAGAGATAATCGGCGCAGCGATTCGCCGTTCCCGCCTCCAAAACCAGGCGCGGCGCGCCGGTGACCGCCACCGTGCCGGAGAATGTGACATCAACATCAATGATCTCGCCCGCCCGAAACGTGCCGTCCGAATGCTGGCTCGTGACATTGACAACATTGCGGGATGCGCCACAGGAGAACAGGTTGCTTTCCCCGGCGTTGCCGCCCGCGTCTCCGGCCCGCAGATACACCGCGCACGCCTCTTGCCGGACCGTCACATTGCCGTTCCACACACCATTGACAAAGGCATCTGACAGGACCGGCGCAATGGCCACCGGCGTTCCGCCACGGAGCATGACGTTGGGCGCAAGGGTGCTGCCATTGGGGCTTGGATTGGCTGTGCCTGACCATGCCAGCGGATCCCCGTACCCGCCGTTTGCGCCACAGTACAGGGATCGGGTGCCGCTGCCCTGGGCTGCCTGGCAGTACCCGTTTATTGTGCGGGAAGTGTTGTTGAAACTGTAGTCAATCAGCAGATTGCTTGTGCCGTTGTAGATGAACGGCGTGGAGAGATTGAATTTTGCCCACCCCGTCGCCGTGATGTTTTTGTTGCACCGGCAAACCGTTGTCCACCCGTCGCCCTCCCATGTGTAGGGCGGTGTGTATGTGCTGATGGGGGTGTGCTTGAGCCGGATCGTCCAGTTGTTCATGGTTTGTCCGGGAGCCCCGTATAGGTAGAGTGACAGGGACGTGATGGTTCCCGCACCGCCAAGCTCGCCGGCCAAATAGATGGATTGACAACGGCAGGCGTTATAGCTCGTCATCACCGGCGCCGACCAGACAGCCGTGTTGGAGCTGATCGTGTGATCGCCGCCGGCATATCCGCTCAAGTTGGTGGTTCCAGAGAACCCCCGGATCACTGTTCCCAAACGGTCCACGGCGCTCGCCGAAACGCTGAACGCCGTGTCCACGGTCTGCGGCGAGGCAATCGCACCGAAAACGAAGGCGTCCAACGGGCCCACTTGGCACACTTCCAGCGTCACCGGACGCCGCTGCGCCATGATGCCGCCGACCGCCGTATTGGAGAAGACGACCTCTCCCGAATAGGTTCCGTTCGCCAATGCCGCCGCGTTCGCGTTGGGGGAAACGGTGACGGTGTCGGAGTCTCCCGCGCCGAGCGCCCCGCCCGTCTTCGAGAGGTCCACCCAAACGGCAGCCGTGGCGGCCGACCAGTTAAGCGTCCCGGCGCCGTTGTTTGTCACTGTGTATGTCTTCGACCCGGGGGCAAAAGGGCCACCTTGCGGGCCTTGAAAGATACAGGGATGGGCCGGTGACAAGTCCAGATCTATGACGTCAAACAGATTGCTTTCGCCGACGTTTCCGTCCGAGTCGGAAGCGCGCAGATAGGCCCCGTATGCCCCCTGTTGAACGGCCACATTTCCGATCCACACCCCGTTGCTGAAATTGCCGGAAACCGTTGGCGCAATGGCCACCGGACTGCCTACACGGAAGCGGATATTGGGAACAAAGGTGAAGTTTCCCTGGTAAAAATCCAAATGAAAAATGTCCGACCAATTCAACGGATCGCCCCTGTCGCCTAAATCATTGTAGAAATAGAGTGTGCGTTTTCCGCCGGGTGTGGAATATCGGCAGTAACCCGGTCCCGCCTGGGAGGCATTGAAAAGGCTTATATCAACCATCACGTTGTCCGTGCCGTTAAAGAAGAAGGGCGTTGCGAGGTTGAACTTGACCCATCCCGTCGCAGAAACCGTCTGATCCTTCTGATAGACGGTCGTCCATCCTGTGTTTTCCCACGTGCAAAGCGTGCCGTAGGAACTCAACGGGGTGTGTTTCATCCGGATTGTGAAGTTGTTCATTTCCTGCCCGGGAACGGTCGTGACGTCCAAAGACAGCGATGTTATCCACCCCGCGGGCCCGATTTCGCCGGCCAAGTAGATGATTTGCGTCCTCGTGGCCCCGGTGGCAAGCGGACAGTTCCAGGAGGACGTTCCTGTTCCCACCGTGGAGTCATACCCCGCATAGCCGGCGAGGTTGGTGGTTCCCGAGAACCCCCCGAATATCGTGGCGGCATGGTCCTGAGCGGTTTCGGAAACCGCAAAGGCGGAACCCGCGGTGTGCGGAGAATCAATTGTTCCGAATGCAAACCTGTCCAGCGGGCGCGATTCCAGCGTCACGGATCGGAGTTCCGGAATGTTGGTTGCCGCATTCGTAAAGACAACCGTGTCCGAATAGGTTCCGCCAGCCAGAGCATCCGCGCCTGCATTGGGGGAGACGACGACGTCATAGGACGCCCCGGCATCCAGGGTGCCACTCGTTTTTGAGAGGTCAAGCCAGCCGGGTTTCGTGGCTGTCCAGGCAAGGTCGGTCACACCGACGTTGATCAACGTATAGCTCCTCGATGCGGGCGTGAACGGCCCCCCTTCGGGACCTTGAAGGGCATACGTGCCACCAGGTGACACGATTAGGTCGTCCACACTCAAACGCACCGTGGCATAACCCGTTGCGCCGGGGACGACTGCAACCGTGGGGTCTGTCGAATCCACGCTTTCGAAAGATCCGTCTCCGTCAAGGTCGTGGTAGAACGTTGCGCTTGAAATCGTGCCATTTCCGGTTGCTGAACTCTTGGTGTCGAGTTTGGTGAACAGGTAGAAATCATGGTAATTGGCTATACTGGCGATTCCGTCGGTCAAATCAACGGCGACTCTCTTGGTGTCGTCAATTCCGACAGACGTGCCGCCGTCATGATTCAACGGGCATCCCGAGTTCCAGGAGGGCGAACTCGTCGCACCCACGCCGCCTGAGTAGCTGATGTTCCCGCGCTGCGGGTGATTCAGGCCGCAAACCGCATAGAGCCGTGGCCGGTAATGCGGGCGGTCGTCACCAAAGAGCGCGTTGCCAAAATTGCCGGGAATGGCTTTGAAGAACTCATATGCGACCCACATGAATCCCAACTGTCCCCTGCCCGTGCTGTTGGTCGTGCCAAAGTCCTTTCCCCAGGAATTTGCGAGCAGAAATGCGCCCTGTCGGGTTTGGGAACCGTCATAATAGGACCGGTTGTCATCATATCCAACGATAGTCAAGGCATGGCCACCCACCAAACTGCCAGAATTGGCAAACAACACGCCATTGTTTATCCCCGCCATATCGGGGAATTTGTTCGTGGCGCCACTCCAGTTTTGATACACGCCCGCTCCGGTCACCGCAAGATTGCCGTTTGCCAAATGCTGCTTGATGGCCACAATATCCGCGTCCGTACAGCCATTCTCAGGAGAGCCAATCTGGTGCACCGCGCTCAAACGGCGCGTCATCGCCTCTACCCAGGCGGCCTCGGAAGGCCAACTGGTGTAATCGGAGTTGTCGTAGGGTTTGAGGGTCAGGCTGCAGCAGCCGATGTCACAAAGCTTGGCAAACGCTTCCACCGTGACGGCTCCGGCACTGCTGCCATGGTTGATCAGATTAAACATGAAAGCCGGCGAGCAGACTAGATTGGGGTCCCCGCCCGAGACGTCCAAGCCTTCGTCAAGGGCTTGAGTGTAAGTGCAATAGTAATAACAAGTTGCAAAGCACGTGCATGAATTCAGGGCTCCTTGATTTCCGATCGGGGGGAAACAATTTGAAATGGAATTGTCCACGGACGTTGGCAGGCTTGGTTGGCCGGACAACGCGGCACGCATCATTCCCAATGGG